>CAYXQY010000067.1:0-17529 GCA_964466525.1 uncultured Planctomycetia bacterium | reverse complement strand
GGTCAACCTGGATTTTGTACAAATTCTCCTTTGGTGTCGGCTGTGAATTGGTGTTGTCAGAATCAGCGTCACTGGGTTCTTTAGAGTCATCACTATATTGTGACTCTTCTCCATTGTTGAACTCAGATTCTCCCCGATCAAAACCAGGGAGGCCTCCACACCCCGAAGTGACCAAAAGGCCGATCGAGAAAATGAGCGAGCAGACTTTAGCGAACGGGCGGCGAAGACTCATATCGTTCTCCTTGTGTTGCGTTGCGGTCAAAGCGTCTTGCCGAATGGAGTTCTAAATTATCAAGTAATTAAGTATAAGTCAAATATAAATTAAAGATTCAAATCATCTACACTCAAACCAAGATCCTGTGCTTTTTCATAAGCTTGATCCGGGTTTTCATCAAAAGAATCAGAGAGTGATTCTATAACTTCACCCTCATTTTCTTCTAGATCTTCTTCGGTTATGTTATCTAAGTCGTCGTAGTTTTTGTTGGGCATATAAAATTAATTAGTTTCGTAAAAACAAATTTCGATATTAGAATCGGTTTTATCTTGAACAACCTCCTCTACTCCATCCTTATTATGCAAATCACCCCAAACATGTTCAATAGTATACCCATAAACTCTTTCTTTAAAATTATCGGCAAATTTTTGAGTCAGATAAAAACAGTGTTCAATACTTACGCCCTTGGCTTTTCCGATCTTTTCAAATTCATCACCAACAGGCTCTTCTAACTTTTTGATCTTTATTTTTCTTTTTACGAAACCATTTTGGTCTTTTATTTCTATTTCGTAGTAATTACTCATATTTTTTTATAACATACGCTTTACCTCGTCCATCTCTAAATCCCAAGCAGTAGTTACTCCCACAAAAGGTTTATCCCTATCTCCATTATCGGTAATAAAAACAGTCATATAATAGGTTTTATTAAGAATCATAATTTAGTGACAACCTTTGAGTATAGACAGTGACAATAGTTTAAGAATTGTATTGGTTTTAATTAGTTGGAGCCTTATCTTCTGAATGCTGAGGAGTATAGAGCCAAAAATTTATAAACTTTGAAGGGTCATGAGAATAAAACCCCTCTTTACTTTCAAATGCTATTTGTAGTTTATTGTCTTTGCATTTATTATTAAAGTCTTTCATAACTTTAAATCGCTCTTCTTCACTATTCGAAAAATCTTCATTATTATCATTAAACATAGAAGTTTGAGTTTCGTTTTGTTCTTTCCAAGATTGGTATTTTTCAAAATGCCCATATGAATAAGCCCCCATTCCAGCAAATAAATCAGCTAATTGAATTAAAGGATGATTTTTAGAATCAGAAGGTTCTATGTTTTCAAGATTTACTTCTGCAAATTCAGGATTGTCTTCAAATAGATCTTGTGTGCAATTATGTTTTTTATTTTTTATACAATCTTGTAGAGTGCTCCAATCTACTGATGATTGTACATCTGGCTTCCAAGTCCATTGAGTATTTTTTATTGGCCATCTTTTACTTAATGTAGTGGAAGTAAGATGATAATACATTCTAACTAAATTTTCATTATCATCCCTGCCTACAACCCCCTCATGTCTATAATCACTTAAGTCCCATATTATGGTGTCAATTCTCAAGCTGTTATTCGCTTGTTTAAAGACAAAATCAACCAGCTTCTTTGCAGCTAGTCTGTACTTAGCATCATTAACTTTAGACCATTTAAATTCACTAGAAATGCCAGAGTCTGACAATATACACTCTAATTCTGAATTCAAGTCTTTTTGTTCATTCTTTTTTAAACTTACTAAAGACAAACTGTTATACCTCCCATCTTGATGAGAGGAATCATCAGAAAATGCTAAATGACTCAAAGACATAGTTTACTTTTATCAAACCCCAACCTCCACAATCTGCAATGTATCTTGCCCCAAAATATCCACTACTCTCACCGCTATCTTATATCTACCCGGTTCATCATACTCATGTTCTATAGAAGTTAGCTCCAGTTCTCTGTCTTGTTTTGTTCTAAATGACTGCCACTCATTTTCAAACAAGTAATTTCCGGTCCAGACTTCTTCTGACTCTCCATTCTTGCCTACTCTAACAATCTCTTTTTTAGATTCATAGTCAAAGTCTACTGCCCAATAATCTATCCAATCCGTCCACTCTTTGGTCAAAACTTCTTTCTCTATTACACCATTTTTATCTTTTTCAACTTTAATAATCTGACCATTTTCCATCACGACTTTAGAGCTTCTTTTTCTCATATCCCTCTCCACTTGCTCTACATCATCTAAATCCCCAATACCCAATTCTTTTGCTTTATCGGACATTTTCCTCATCATCTTTTTTTCTTTTAGTTCACTTTCCAAATAATTTCGAAAAGAGGCTCTAAGTAGCTCACTTCTAGTCATATTTTGACTATCAGCTAACTCATCTACCTTTTCCGCTAATTCTTTTGGTAAAGATACTGTCATCGGCTTTGTTTTTCGCATAGTATTTATTAATAAGTATTACAATTTAATACTATAAACATGTCAAGAAAATCTCATATCTCCCCTTTATGCTGTTACATTTAACTATCTTTCATTCCATAAGTCTTCTTTCTGATCGGATTTATTCCGTCCTGTGCTTCAACTCACCCAAAATTACTTCTTTCATACTAGAATATTCTTTTTTCATACAATCCTGGCTAGCTTGCAAATATGTTTCTCTATCTACACCATCAAAATCTATGAGATCATAACCAGCATTCAAAGCAAGCAAATTTATAAATAGTCTAATAGCACGACCATTTCCATCCCGCCCAATCGTACAAATCACTTAAAAAATATTCATGTATTTCAAATAACAATGAGAGGTCTATTTCAACCTCATCTTGTTTTATTTTTTCTATGAAATATTCATGAGTTTTATCTAAGGCAAGAGTTTCAACATTAGCTAAAAGGCCCTTATCTTCTATATCCATTTTATTTTTCAAAACACCACCATCATTTATATCGGCACTATCTTTACTCAGATTGTACCTCGAAATATTTACCATGTTTTTTCAATAATTCAACAGCCTTTTTGTCTTTTTTCGCTTCCATCAAACTCATACCCTCTAGTCTGGAAGAACCTTCAACCGCCTTTTCTATATCTTTTTGTGTAGTTTTAGGTTTTGTTTTTTGTTTCATAAGCTTGTTTTTAGCTTTATTCTAGCTATATTATAACATAATTTAAGAACAAAATCTAGTTTTTATCCAGTTTTTAAAAAATCTTGCTTGCAAGAACTGTATTTATCTTCTGAATATTTATAAAATCCTATCTTATTAATTTGATCAGAAATTTTTTTATCTTCCTGTTCAGTATAAATGACACCTAAGCCGACTCTGTCAAAAACTTCAGTAGGGTAATCTTCTAGATCACAAGTAGCCAAAACTACATTTTCTTTGTATCTAACTAAATTTGCTGCAACAAAACAATCGGCAAGATTCGGATTACCTTCAATATTTTTATTGGAATAAATATTTCCCAGATGTATTACAGTATCATTGATGTTTCTTTCAGATACAGGATCCTCATTATTCAAAATATTAGACAAATACACTTCTCTGGCTTCTTTTTCAGCTTCAGTATGAGAACTTCTAATAAATTCTATGTAAATAGTCTCAGTAATAAGTGGAGTTAAATCAGTTTCTTCTAAGAAATTAAAAAAATCAGTGAAAACACCCAAATCACTGATTTTATGAAGCTCAATTATTAAATTGGTATCAAGGATTATAAACCCAGTTTCTTCTAAATCATTAACCTCAGTTAGCAGCATTATTCTGTTTCTTTAAAAATTCTTCCTCAAGTCTCTTTACTTTCTGGGCACTCCTTCTAATTTTTTCAACATCAATACTATCTCTTTTTCTACCCTTTAATTCATCTTTATTGTGATCTTGTTTATTTTTGGACATAAAGTCCTTATTACTTTAACAACTTAATGATAGCATATTTTGTTTGAAAAAAGAAAATATCACCTCGCCGAAGTCTTATCAGTGCAATAAAAAACAGATTCATACTCTATCTGCTCTACACCTTCTTTAGTACCCAACTTTTAAAATTATTAAACTCTTCCTCGTAATTTTCATAATGATAAAAACTAGCACCTTTATTTTCAACTATCGGCTTTAGGTCTATAGAATCATCTACAACTAATGTTTTTTCTGGAGTGGAGTCCAGATTTTCCATAGCAATATCAAAAAGCTTTCCGTTTTTATCATGCTTAAGCAAATTAAATTTTGAAGAAGATATCACAGCATCAAATTTTTTATCCAAATTATTATGAGGTACCATAACACGATCAAACACATCCATATTGTCAGTAAAAATGGCAGTTTTTGCTCCTTTTTTCCTCAAGTTATCACTTAGCTCAAGTAATTCATTGTTCAATTCCATAGATTTTACACCATCCAGCAAAAATTTATTCATCTGCTCTATTGATAAATCTACAAAATCTGAAACAAACTCATGAACTTCTTCATAGCTCATTTTCCCTCGCATCCATTTATTTAATACACCACTTCTATTTTCAGAGAAAACAATCTTCTCTAGCTGCTTTTTCTCTTCATTATATTTTTTGTGAATTTAAGAATAGAATCTACTATTGGAGAGAACACCATCGAAATCAAAGAAGATTGTGTTGATTTTATTTTTCATATTTCATTTTTACATGCAACTCTCCACTTTCATCCGGTTTTGGTCTGCCAATCTTTTCAAATCCAAGTTCTTTATATAAAGAAACAAGATCTATATGACTGTTTATTTTAATCTCATCAACTTCCTGCTCCTTTAATTTTTCAATTACATAATTCATTAGCTGTTTTGCAAATCCTTTGCCTCTATATTCTTTTCTAGTAGCTAACCAGCCCAACTTTACATAATTGTTAAAAATAGCCTGAACCACTGAAACAACTTTACCATCTAATAATACAATGTAAGTAGTAACATCTTGATCTTTGTATTTTTTAAGCTCTGTTTTGCCTATTCCAATCTCATCAATAAATACTTCTTTTATCAATTCACGAGCTTTTTTAAGTTCGGTTTTAGTTTTTGCTTGTTTTATTTCACTAATCAATTTAATTTATGATATCTATTCTTTTCTCATCAAAGGAAACATAACGACGTCTTTCAAGTTAGGTTGACCAGTTAATAAAGCTATAATTCTTTCAACTCCCATACCCCAACCAGAAACTGGTGGCATTCCATATTCCATTGCTTTTAGATACTCATTATCCTTCCTCATCGCTTCCTCATCGCCCTTCTCTCTAGCCTTAGCTTGCTCTTTAAACCTATTTTTTTGATCAAGAGGGTCAATTAACTCACTATAAGCATTAACTACTTCCCAACCATTTACTACCAATTGAAACCGATCTGCCACATTAGGATTTTCATCATTTTTTCTTGCTAAGGGAGACATATCAATTGGGTGTTCTGTTAAAAATACAGGGTCTTTAATGTTAGGTCTAGAAACTTCTTTATACAATTCATCTATTAAGTTTCCTCTACCTAATGAATCTATGTCTTCAATTTTTATATTTTCATCTTCAACCTTTTTTCTTAAATCTTCTGCAGTTTGGTGTTTATCTATATCAATACCACAATCTTTTAATATTAATTGACGAAAAGTAACAACATCCCATGGACCACTGAAGTCTACTTCAACAAAATCGTTATTTCTGTCTAATATTTCAAATTCTAAATCTTTTTTCAGTTTTTTAATTAATGTTGTCAACATTTTTTCAGTGAACTTCATATTATCCTTATAATCCCAATAAGCACTGTAGTGCTCAACCATGGTAAATTCTTGCAAATGACTGGGGTCCACACCTTCGTTTCTAAAGCTTTTAGCTACTTCAAATATTTTCTCATGATTTCCAATAATAGCTTCTTTTAGTCTTATTTCTGGTGCAATTCTGAGATACAAATCTTGATCCATAGCATTATGATGAGTTTTAAAGGGTTTAGCTAATGCCCCGGAAGCGCTAGCATTCATAATTGGTGTTGAAATCTCTCTAAACCCTTCTTCTCTATAAAATTTTCTTAATTCCCACAGAAAATCACTTTTAAATTCAAATATATCTCTAGAATCTTCATTTGATATTAAATCTAAATACCTTTGACGATATTTTTTTTCCGTATCTTCTAAACCATGCCATTTATCCGGAATAGGACGCAAAGCTTTACTCAAAAAAGTAAAGTTTTCAACTAAAACTGACAATTCTCCCTTTTTAGTTTCATGAATCGCCCCTTTTACCCCAACAAAATCACCTAACTGGCAAAGTTCTATAAATTTATTATATTCCTCTTCTCCCATCTCTTCTACTCTCAGCATCAACTGGATCTGACCTTCACTATCTTGTACATCAGCAAATGCAATTTTTCCCATATCTCTTATGCGCATTAATCTACCAGCAGTTTTAACTTCTGTTTCTAAATCTAAATTTTTAATATCCTCAGTAGAGTGAGTTTTATCGTATTTATCTAAATAAGGTATTTGAGATTTTTCCCTCATATTTTCAACTCTTTGAACTCTTTCTTTTCTTTCATTTGTTGAATTAAAGTCTTCTGAGTTTTTCATTTATAAATTAATTAAGTTAAATTATATTAATACAATTCTAAATTACCCTTCTTCTTTCTTTTTTTACCCAAAAAAGCCCAAAATATTTGAGGCTTTTCTGAATTAGGTAACGGTATACTGTTAAACCTAAATAACTTTTCAATCGAAAAATAATCAAAAAAAGTATCAACTATTGCGTCTGAAGTTAGTCGTATTGGGCCATCACCAGTAGGAGAAGGTAACATTTTTTTAGAAAATCCCCTTAAGAAAAAGATTCCATCATTAGATAATAGTGAATAAGCTCTCTTAGCATAATTACCTCTTTCTTTAATTGGAATATGATGAAAACAGTTTGAGTCCATAACCAGATCATACTTACCCTTCATAGAAGCTAAATCCATTTCCATAAAATCATCACATATAAAATCTACTTCAGCATTTGTTATCTTACTCCTCTCTTCTGCAGTTTCTATAGTTTTCTCCACAAAATCAATTCCCGTTACATTTAAACCTTGCTTAGACAAATACATAGATTCTGTTCCAATACCGCAACCAATTTCAAAAGCCTTCATACCTTCAGTAATAACACCTTCTATTACTAATTCCTGCAGTTCTTTTGCTACAGAAAGTGTAGCCCAGTGAGTACTATCCATAGTTATACCTTGATCTTGCCTTTGCTCAAAAAAATCTTTTATTTTTTCTCTGTCATCTTGCCAAACTTTATTTTCTTCTGACATAATTTTGTTGATTTAATTATTATATAGATTTATACTATTATAGTTTTAAAAGTGCTTAAAATCAAATAGATTTTTTATGAAAAAAATTAATATAATATTGAACAAAATTTTTAATTTTATCAACAAGATAACAATTAACTCTACTAACAATCTAATAATCAGACAAAATACAACCGATAAAGATGTATTTAAAGATATATTTATTGCTAGAGAACTTTTATTACCATTTAAACTTAAAAATGTAAAATTGATAATCGATGCTGGTGCTTATACAGGAATATCTTCAGTTTACCTCCAAAAAAAATATCCTAATTCCAAAATAATTGCAATTGAACCAGAGCAATCAAATTTTAAAATTTTAAAAAAAAATACTAACTGCTTCTCTAAGATAAGAGCAATCAATGCTGGATTATGGTATAAAAAATGTTACTTAAAAATATTAAACAGACAAACCGGAAAATGGGGCTTCAAAACTATAGAAACAAATAATAAAAAAGAGGCAACAAAAAGCATAACTATTACAGAAATACTAAAAGAAGAAAAGTATAATAAAGTAGATATATTAAAAATAGATATTGAAGGTGCTGAAAAGGAGCTATTTTCAAAAAACTACAAAGACTGGATAAAAAAAGTAAGAGTGTTAATTATTGAATTACACGATAGAATAAATGATGGATGCACAGAGACCTTAAATCAAGCACTGAATCTGGATAGGTGGTCAATTTTTAAAAAAGGAGAAAAGATAATATTATTAAACAAAAAATCTAAAGGTGTGGAAAGGAACATAATACAAAAAATAAAATATTTCCTATCCAGTAAAATTTGTTCGCTTTTCAAGCAAGGCAAAAAACCGATTTCTTTTTATGATGATCATTATACTACTTAGTAGAAGCAATTAAACTTTTGACTTCTTTCGCCACATTACTTGCTCCAGAAAATGCTGGAATTGTGGTAAGAATTTGTTCTTTTTGTTTTTGGTAAATTTTTCTTGAATCTTTGAAATACCCAATCCAGCTACCTACTTTACTTCTATAGAGTTCTCGAAAATTATTTGAATTTAAGTATTTTTGAGTATAATTTTTAATTAGCTCCATAGATTCATCAATCGGCATTATATTATCTAAATCAGCATCATCTAAACAGAATAAAACATGTGGAAATATCTTTTCTTTTTCCTTTAATTTTTCTATACCTTTTGTAATAGTTAGGTACTCATATACATGGCCATTGTGATTTTCTGGTAAAAAAGCTAACGGGGCACCATAAGCTAAGGACTCATATATTGTTGTAAAACCACAAGGAACCAAAACACATGTAGCTCTATTTAGTGCTGTTAAAAATTCACTATGAGAATACGACTCTAGTTCAAAGAAGTCTGGATAATTATCTAAGTTTGAAATAACTAAAGGATGGCCAGTAATTACAAAACGTTGAGCGTTGGGCCAATTCTTAATCCTCTCACCTAACATATCTAATACCAAATTTGCATACCTCATGGCTGCAGAAAGATCGGTAGCAGGTGATAACCCACCACTTAAAGATACCAATAAAGTATCTCTTTCTACACTTTTATCTATATAATCCAAATTAATAATAGAACCAACATTTTTCGCCTTGTCTTTTGTTTCTTTTACTAATTGAGGTTCACCTTGTGCTAAAATTTTATCAGACACAATATGTGCAAATAATTGTTGTTCGTCCGGTTCCAGTTTGTCTAAGATATTACAAGCCTCAGAAAAATCTACTTTTTCTATTTTTGATATATTTTTTCTTACGCTATCAGAGTCTAACTCATCCCATCTCCAAAACCATGACATGCTATCTATATATACTAAGGGAAAATCATGCTTATAGGCCCACATTGCTAAATGTGGGTTCATCACAGAAACCACCACATCATAATCTTTCTCTATTTTATTAAAATTACTTTCATCAAAGTTGTATAATTTATTAAAATAATCAGTATCCGAACACAAATCATATGCTGTTTCGATCCCCACAAAATCTAAATCATAGCCTTCTTTATTTAATTCACTAGAAACAGCATTCGCCTTACCTGCAGGACCGTAAGCCCAATATTGTGCTCCTACTAATATATTACTCATAAATATATTTACAAATTATTATTCAATTTTACATAATTGTAAATATAAAATCAAATATTTAAGAAACTATAATATATGTTTCAATATATAAAGAAAAGAATTGAGACTTTATTAAACTTTATAATTCCTAAAAAACCATTAGTGTATTTAATATATATCTTAGGTGGAATCACTTTTTTTCAAAATTACATTTACATCATAATCCTTTCATTGTTTTACAAGCCATTAACTAATTTTTTAAATAAGATTACTTCATTAAAAGAAAAAAAGTTCAAAAGCCAATCTTTCTTTATAAGTGGTATAATTAAAAATAAGAAAAAATTAGCAATATTTATAATTATAATATTGACATGTTCTTACTTATGGAAAATAAATTGGTCTAATTTAGGCGCTCTCCCTTTCTATCTAACAATCGGATCTATAATAGTTCTAACTTGGAAATATTCTTTTTATAGAAAAAACTTTTATTATAACCAAAGACATATTCTAGAGAGGGCACTTCTAGTTTTATCAGGAGTTTTAAGTATAATCAAACCTGCATTTCTAATCCTGTACCTTTTCTTTTTTGAATTAATATTTAATCAATTTAGTTATCCAAAATTTATTAAATACACAAGAACACACTTAATACTCCCTTATGGTGTATTAGCAACAACAGTACTCATAACTATAGCTCATAGCATTTTTCATTTCACAAATGAAACTTTCACAGTGCTCCTAATATCAATATACACCTCGCATTATTTCTTTTCAGGAATTAAAAAATTATTTGTAGGTAATAATTTTGGGTATTGGATATTAAATAATAAATTTTATCACCTGTTTTTACATGCTAATTATGCAGGCTGGTTAAATAGGTTAACAGATAAAGCCGTCGATCTCATTAGTATATTTTTGAGAAAAGCCAATATACTAATTTTGCTATATACTGTAATAGCAGAAATTTTTGTTTTACTAATTTTCTTTTCTTGGAAATTAGCATTAATGTTTTCCATAGTTCATTTATTCTTTCATATTGGTGTTTTTCTATCTACCGGCATTAATTTTTGGAAATGGATGATGGTTAATATATTTTTTGCAATCGGAATACTCAATACAGAAACTATTATTTTAAACATAATATTTAATACTGAAACTGCTACTTTGGGTATCTATATAACTATTTTTTCTTATTTTTGGGCCACCCCAAGAACTTTAGCATGGATCGATACCGGACTGTCTAATCTTTATCTTTTAAAAAACAATAAAGATGAAAATATAAATCCAAATATATTTTCACCATATGGTGTTCCAATAAATCAAGGAATACAATCTTCATTTAAAATAGCCGACAAAGAACCTGTATTAACCAATAATCTTGGCACAATAGCACAACTTAGAGGGGTGTATAATCAAGACATACATAAAGAGCTGAACAAATACAATTATAATCCAGAAAAGATAAAACAACTAAAACAGACATATGGGAAAAAATTCTTTGATAACAGAAAATTAAAAGAGTTAAAAAAGTTATTTAATAGTTATTTAAAAAATAAGAAAGAAAAGGAACAATACAAGATAATCAATGTACTAAAACCACCACATGAATTTTATTGCTGTGGGTTTAGAAAATCGAATAAAGCATTAAATAGTATTGTAATTGAAAAAAATGAATTTATAGGATTTATCAGTAAAAGAAAGTGTATTAAGAAGAAAAAAATATTAAAAGTAAAAAAATAAACCTTTTCATAAGAGAATACTAATTTGGTTTTACATCACTATGGCCGGTACGATAAAAAACAGATTCATACTCTATCGGCTCCCCCTCTTCGGCTGACATCCAGGGAACATCTTTGTGAGATAAGTCACTCAGTTTAGAGGCCGTCATATCAGACAATCGATTCAATACATCATCAATGTGCTTTTTTCCTCGCCGCTTAACTTATCCAAATCGGGGCTTCTGTGCGGTAAATATTTCTTCTGCTCATAATCAAAGTATTCACTCTCTACCTGCTCAATCTCATCTTTCTTAATCATTTCTTCTATAATTTTTCTAAATGATTTTGGAGTGGGACCGTGATGATTCTTGATATACTCCAACCCCATCAACTGCTGTTCGTACTTCTCATAATAATCCAGATCTATAAAGTAAAGCAATTTATATAATACGGTTTCACCAACATTCGGCTTGGCACCGACTTGATCCAGTATGTATAAAAGGACCTCTCTAAACTTTTCATAATCTTTCTTAGGTACATTCACTCCCATTTCTCTTTTTCCTCTTCTCTATCTCTCAGATCCGCCTCTTCATCTTCCAGCTCCAAGTAAATAGTGTCATTTTCTCTAATATCAAAAATTTCAGTAATATGCATAAAGTTTTATATAGAAACTTTTTCAATACTCCAACCTTTGTCTCTCAATATTTCTTTAGTCCTCTTTTCTATATGCTCTTCTTTCACTGCAAAACAAAGTACTTTCCTAGCTCTAGTTGTTGCTACATGTAGGGTGCTTAATTTATCTGCTAATTTAGAGTGTACATTATCTATTTTTATTCGATCAGCATTCAATTTAAGATAATTTTTCAAATCATGATCGTAGTAAAATGTTTCTAGAACTAAAGTAGCATAATGAGTCTCACCTTTGACAGAATGTATTGTATCAATTTGAACTTGAAATTCTTGATTGTATTTATTCACCTCCTCATTTTCAGGTATTTCTTGAATACTACCATCCTTATTAAAGAAATCTTTTGACTGACTGTTTAAATTTAATTCATATTTTTCAGTAAGATTATTTTCTATAAAATTTCTAAAATTACTCCATGAAAAGTTATCCTGTATTATAAATCTATCTAAATCATCTTCTAATTTACCATAATATTCTCTATCTAATTCACTTAATTTCAATAACTTAATAATCCCTTTCTTTAATAAATTTTTGATTTCAGACAACTTACAATTTGAGTTCTCAATTTTATTTTTAGATAGAGTAAAATAATCCCTTAAAGCAGAGAATTCTCTAGTCTTTTTTGAATCACCTAAATCAACATAATCTGTCCAATATTTATCAATAGAAAGTTTATCTTTACGAGATTGTCTCCATCCTATAGCTTTAACGTAATTTTTTAAATCTTCAGGCTTATTATTCTCAAAAACATATTCAGCAAAGTGTGGTATTACCTCTTCTATATTATCATCATTAAAAGTAAAAACTATAGGAGATAAGCCCTCCTTTTCATCATCAATACTAGTAATATCTTTATCTAACTCCTGAAAATGAAAAGATAATAGATTAGACTCATTAGCAATCTCCTTACTCATCCGTCTTGAAGAACTAATAGTATATTCAGGATCAGGACTCCAATCTAGCTTAGAACCATGTATATTTTGGTCTAAATCTCCAATTCTTTGAATTATATTTTCATCATCATTAAACAATTCGCTTATTATTTTTTCTTGCATATAACTTAAATCCTGAACTTCATCTATAAAAATAATAGGAAATCTTTTTCTAATTACATTTTTTATTGAAGGAAATTTTTTCAAGTATTTATATGCTATACAATAAGCATCTTTGTAAGTTAAAAAACCTTCCTTAGTTAATAAATCTTTTACTTTTTTCAATTGTTTGTAACTTTTAGAGCTTTTACTAAAACTAAACTTTTTTATCCTATCTTTTCTATTTAATTTTCCAATTTCTCCTAAATCTGCAAATTCGTATCGTGTAATAGCTAAACAATTATTGTTATTCGTTTCATGTTTTAAGCTTCCATATATTATTTTTCGATCTATATATTCATAAAAGTAATTTTTAGCTTTTGCTTGATAGATATCCTTATCTATAGTTGGACTGCCATTTAAATCAAAAAAATGATATAAACCTGGTAGAGCTAAATATTGATTTACAAATTTTTGTATAGTACCCACAAAAAAAGGGTATTTGTTTAGTTCATATCCCAATTTATCTAATCTATCATTTATCTCATCTTTCGCCACGTTTGTATGAGATAACACACAAACCCCTTCCAAAAAATTATTGGGAATTTTCCTTGTTAAGATAGCTAATTTAGCTACAAGTGCAGTTGTCTTACCCGCTCCAGGACAAGCTTGAATATCTTTAGACTCCATACAAGTTAAAACTTTCTTTAGTTTGGAGTCTATAGTAATACCCATCATTTTTCTAATCCAATCTAAATCATCATCAGAAATTTTTATATTTTTAATTCTCTTGTTTCTTTGTGGCATGAATAATACTTTTCTTCAAATAACTAGGTATCATTTCCTGCCATTGTTCATTTGATAAGTTATTTTGTTTGTTTTTCTTCTCTAAAATATTACTTAAATATTGAGCAGTTTCTGCTTTCGATGCATTTCCAGAATATAGATCTTTATAAATTTCAAGTGCTATTTTATTCTTATTTCTTTGCCTATTTATTAATTCATTATAATTTTCTTCAGCCTCTTCCTTAAGCTTTTCATTGTCTTCTCTATTACTCTTGGAAAGATAAATGGCTTTATATAATTCCTTCCTCAAATCTGATTTTGCTAATTCGTATTCGAGGGTCCAACTATCTGAAATAAATGTCTTAATATTTTCATCATTTCCAACCTTTTTATTATCTTCATATTCTTCTAGTTCTGATTCTGAAAGATCATCTACAAACTTTCTTCTCTTACCATCAGAATAATATACATCGTCTTTAGCTTCATTTGGTAATAGATCTAAATCTGACACACAAGATACTTTTATATTCATATCTTCTCCTTTTTTTCTTTTAAATATTTTAGAATACCTAAATAATCCTGTATGACCTACGTTTATTATACTAACTCCATATTCTTCTAGAGGATACCCAATTAATCTAGCTAAAGTATTTAACAATATTTTTTCAGAATGTCCCTTAACAATTATTACACCATTAGAAAATAAGAAATTAGATTTTGTCACATCTAAAAATCTTTCTAAGAATCTATATCCATCATCTTTGAGATTAGTGTACTCTTCTGCCATAGAATAGGCGCTTCCATCTCTAATTATATGTGTTTTTTTCAAGTCTAACTTGGACGAAATATTTGGACTATGAGAGGTCATTATTATTTGAAGATCTTCTTCACTTTTTTGATTCAGAAAATTAACTAAATTTAACTGAAGCTGAGGATGTAAATGAGCTTCAGGTTCCTCTATCAAAATTAAAGGTGTTCCTTTTTGTTTCTCAGTCAAAAGAAATTCTACTGCCATAAACAGAATATTTTCCAAGCCTAATCCGTGAGATATTCTAGAATCATCAATATTGTCATCTACGAGAGTTAGTTCTAATTTTTCTAATATCTTTTTAATATCCGAGTCATCAATTTTAATTTTGGCATTATAGTTATCTGTTTGAAGGCTGAAATTTTTCAAATAGACATTATTTAAATCCTTTTTCTGATCTTCTATAACATCTTTTTTTCTAATTTTTTTATTGGCATCTTGCAAAATTCCAGTTAAATCCTCCTCAGCATCTTCAATATCTGGATGAGAGTCTAAAATTTGGGAAAGTCGAGAGTTTCTACCTGGAGTAAGCTCTTTTTTTGCATCTCTTAAAGGTTTTAAATAAGTGCTTCTAAATAGATCTTTCGCTTTTTTGCTCAATTTTTTTCCTCTACCATTTACTCCAGCTTTTCTATCAAAGTCGAGGTTTTTTCTAAAACTTATATTTGTAGCAGTCTGGTCATAAGAAGCTTCAATCCAATAATCAATATAGTAGTTCTCTTTTCCATTTTCTTTTTTTACTCCAGCCCAATCAATAAGAGGTGGAGCTTCTGCTGATTTATCTAAGTTATCAAAAGTGCACTTTATCTTAAGGTTATTTGCTCTATTTCCTTCTTCATTAATATGAAAATCTTCTTCTGATAAAAATAAACGATCATAATCAGTAGTAAGGAGTAGTATTCTTAAAGCATCTATAATTGAAGATTTACCGGATCCATTTTCGCCAACTAATAAATTTAGGTCATTATTTAAATTCATCTCTAGCTTATTTTCACCTTCTCCAAAAATTCTGAAGTTTTTTATTTCTAGCTTTGTTAAATACACTTAATTTTTATAAAATTATTTATTTTTTTCTATTATTTTAATCTCTTCTTCAGTAAAATTATAAATTTCATAAACTAATTGATCAATCTCTTTTTCTAATTCTTCAGTTTTTACACCAGTACCCTGTTTTTTCTTTGCTAAAATTTTATCAACCAGGTTTTCTATTTTTCTAGCTATATGTTCATTTTCTTGATTAATCTTAGGAATTGGCGCTTTTTTTAGGGCATGCTTATTATATTGATAACCACTCTTACTTAACTCTACTCCTGAATAATATTTTTTGAACATATGACTAAAAGGATGAGAGCTCAAAACTCCTGTAAGATACTTTAAATTATTACCAACCATCATAAAAGCTGTTTTTTCTATAAATAACTCACCTCTCCGGTCATAATAAAAAGAGACCTTTTGTGTCGTTTCAGGATATATAATCTTACTTTGATTAAACTTATCTATGTATTTACAAGTTCTTAAATTATAGGGGGTTTTACCTTGATCATATCTACTTTTTAAACTATCCCAATATTTATCCAGATGTTCTTTAACTGCAGGATAATCATTAATATTAACTCTAGAAATCCGACCCTTTTTTGAAGACGAATAACCGTTATGAGTATTAATAAGATATCTATCTTTATGTTGATATTTATATCTTTTAATATCTTTTCCTCTTAAGATAGGTTCTATAATCTCAGAACTTTTAGAGTCTTTTGTTATTAACTCATTCTTCTTTTCTCCATCTATAATAAATGCTTTATTATAGCCAGTTCAGTATCCCTACCAAAATACATAGGATTCGAAGAAACACTGTGGAAGCTTTGATAGATTTTACAGGAGTCAATAATTACACCTTGATTTAATAGAACAGAAACCATCTCTTTGATTTCATCGCTACTAAACTCTGTTTCTTCCTTAACTGACTCTATTATCTTTTCGATAGTAGAATAACCATCACACTCTGACAAAATAGCAGCAATCAAATCGTTATAATTAGGGATACTTACTTCTTTTCCAGGAAGAATAAAATTAGCGCTTTCGTCTGAATACTCACAATAAGCTACAACGAACGGTTTGGTTTGATCGTTCATCTCGTACTCCTCTTTGATTGTAGTGAACTAATGATCTGCCCGTATTATAGTTAAAAACTACTAATTGTCAACCAAATTAGTTTAGATGAAATAAAAATACACCTCTTTTTTCTACTGTCCTATTTGTCCCATTTTTTCTAATATACCCCGACCACGAGGGGTGAGCTGGAGTAAATGAAACCACCTCCGAATTATCCCTCAACTGCCTTAAAGGCTCTGAGTACTAGACCGCAAGGGGGTACAATTCCAACTCCTCTAAAACTTGACAATACCCTCCTTTTATTTTAATTTTCAATTGCTTTAAAAGTTTCAAAATACAGTTCTTTCACACATTTGCTCCTTTCAGACCCACTAATACCATGACTATAACTCTACCTGTAGTAATTGCCGTAGTGTTTTTCTTGTCATTCTCAATTACGATACTAGCTATTTGGAATCTGGCTAACGAATCTGAAGAAGATCTGCTTGAGCGCACCGAAAAGGAACAACTGGAAGAAGAATTGTCCAGCCTAGAGAAACACCTTTCCGGAAAAAAGCTACAAGAAAAAATAGGAGATTTAGATTCTAATAATGACAAAGAAGCCGAACCGGAAAGCCTGGAAGAACAGTTTGAACTTTTAGAGCAAGATTAGGGGGCCTCGGTTAAGACCGAGGATTTTTTATTTTAAATAAAAACACCCCCGAGCCGTTCGGCTGCGAGGGTAGACTCCTACTTGCAAGATCAAGGTGCAATTTTCTGCAAATGAGCTTCGAATTTCTCCTTTTCCTGCTCTCGGCACAGCTTTTCTCGGAGCTCTTTCGCTTCGCCAATAAACTCTACCGGCTGTTGGCTGGCAAAGCCGTACTCATACACCCCGGAATCGGCGGCCATAATATAGACAGGATACTTCTCCATACTCCTGAGAAGAGCATCTTTCTTTTTTTCTTCGTTCTGAATGTCTTCAGTGGGAAAATCCAAAGTACTGCTCTCTTGAATCGGCTTATACAACT
>CAYXQY010000066.1:0-17681 GCA_964466525.1 uncultured Planctomycetia bacterium | reverse complement strand
CCCGAACCTCCGCATCCGTAGTGCGGTGCTCTATCCAGTTGAGCTAAGGGCGCAAAACACGGTGTTAAGTTTATCAGGTATGACACAAAATTCAACGATTTCTTAACGTCGCTCTTGTAGAATCGCCCCGTTTTCTTCATTCAAAATTGCTCGGAGGATCAGGAAAACGATTCGATAAGGTCCTGAACCCGTTCCCCTTTTTTTCTGAGTAACTCCTCGTTCTCCGCCTCAAGATTAAGCCGCAGCAAAGGCTCCGTGTTGGACTTCCGGACGTTAAACCACCATTGATCCCCTTCGACCGTCAATCCATCCAGGCGATATTGCTCGAGATCGGAAAACGCCTCCGATAGGTGTTCAATACAGCCGTCTTTGTCGTCCACCTCGAAGTTTCGTTCTCCGCTTTGCCTGTATTTGCGATACGGTTCCACCAGATTGGATAACGAGAGGCCCGTCCGGGCAATGCAGTCTATCAATGTCATCGCGGCAACCAGTCCCGAATCAGCGTAATAATGGTCTTTGAAATAGTAGTGTCCGGAGAGCTCTCCACCAAATACAGCATCCTTTTCACGCATGGTCGCCTTGATAAACGCATGTCCCACACGCTCACGAACCGGTTTGCCTCCATGCTTTTTGATCGTTTCCGGAACCACACGGCTACTCCGCAGGTCGTAAACGACCGTCGAGCCGGGCTTATCGGTCAGAAACTGCTCTGCCAGTGCGGCTGTGACCAGGTCCGCCGCAACCCGGCTCCCCTCGTTGTCCATGAATATCGCACGATCCCCATCTCCGTCGAACGCTACACCGAGATCGTACGTTCCCTGTTTGAGTTCGTTTTCCAGATCACGGGTGTTTTCCTCTTTCAGGGGATTGGGAGGATGGTTTGGAAACGTTCCGTCCGGCTCCATGCATAGCGTGGTCCAATCCACGCCAATATCCCCCATCACCTCGTCAAACACCGCTGCTACCGCACCATTTGCTCCATCAGCTGCGACGGAAACGTCGGAGGGGTCGTGCTTGCAAAAGGACTGCAGGTGTTCTCGATAGATTGGAATGAGATCGAGTTCCTCCACCGTTCCGTCCGGTGAGGCGTCCGGGACCGTACCTCCCGCCCGACGACACCGCTTTTCGATTTCCTTTATGCCGGTATCCCCGGAAATCGGGATCGCCTTCTCCCGAGCCAGTTTCATCCCGGTGTACTCCGGCGGATTATGGGATGCGGTAACCATGATCGCCCCATCCAGGTCATAATGTCCGACCGCATAATTTGACATCGGAGTGGTCGTTGTTCCGGCATCGAGTACATCCGTCCCCGCCCGACGGATCCCGTCTATTACCGCATCTGCAACTTCGGGTGAGGAAAGACGAACGTCCTGACAGACACAGAGCTGACCGGCTCCCAGCATTCGGGCAAACTCATACCCGATTCGACAGGCCAGGTCATTATCGATCTCCTCCGGATACTTACCGCGGATATCGTACGCTTTAAATATACTCATTTTGTTGGTTGGAATAGGTTTATCGAGGGTTCAGTGATTACGATTGACGATAAATCGGGTAATTTTACGCAGGGGGTCAGCACGATCGCCGAACGGTTCAAGCGCCTCAACGGCAGCTTTTACCTGCTCACGTGCCATCCGACGGGCACGATCGATCCCTACAAGAGAAGGATAGGTCAACTTTCCTGAAATTTCATCTTTCCCGGCCGTTTTTCCGAGATCTTCCGTAGATCCTTCCACATCAAGTATGTCGTCCGTAATCTGAAATGCGAGCCCGATTTTTTCGCCCACCTCCGTGATATGTTCAAGCTGTTCTTTCGTACCTTCGCCGGCAATCACGCCCATGCGTAACGAGGCGGTAATCAAAGCGGCCGTTTTCCGCAGATGCATATCCCGAAGGTCCTCAAGGGATCCATCTTGATTTTCCAGGAGGAGATCCAGTTGCTGTCCGCCCACCAGGTTTCTACTGCCGGACGCATTTGCCAGTTCGGTTCCAAGGCGTGAGGAATTCTGCTGATCTTCCACCTGAGAGACTACGTCAAATGCCAGGGCCTGAAGGGCATCACCAGCCAGAATTGCGGTCCCCCGGTCAAATTCAACGTGACAGGAAGGCATTCCTCTGCGCATGTCGTCATCATCCATGCAGGGGAGGTCATCGTGGATCAGCGAATACGTATGGATGAATTCAACTGAAACGGCTGCCTTGAGGAGGGGGTCCGATGATTCCGAAACCATTCGCCCCGCTACGATACAGAGTGTCGGTCGAAGACGTTTGCCCCCGTTCAACACAGAATACCTCATGGCCCTGTGAAGTCGGGTCGGTGTTTCGTCCTCGTCGGGTAACCATTGGTCCAGCTCCTTGTTGATTTTCGTTCGGAGCTCTTCGGCCCAGGGAACGTCACTCATTGGAACATTCCCTCTCCCCGACGAGGAATGTCAATCTTCATCGGCAGGCTCTCCCTCGTCCGTTTCAGGGTCAAACGGCTCGGTCAAGATTTCTTCGCCTTCCATTTTCAGGCGCTCGATCTTCTCCTCACTCTGATTCAATATTTCCTTACACTCCCTGAGTAACCCGATGGACGTTTCATACAGTTCCAGGGATTCCTCCAGTTCCAGTTCTCCCCCCTGTAGTTCCTCGAGAATCTCATCGATCTGCTCGAGTTTTTGTTTGAATCCTTCCTCCCGGTCGGGAGGACTGGATGTTTGAGGTGTTCCTTCTCCGTCAGAAGATTTTTCCGAACCGTTTGTATCAGTCCCGGACGTCATCACTCCGTCGGGTTGCAAGTAATGAAGAAGGCATAAAAAAAGCGGGCGATGGGACTTGAACCCACAACTACCGGCTTGGAAGGCCGGTGCTCTGGCCAATTGAGCTACGCCCGCAGAAGGAAGAACGAGGTTTATGAATATATCAGGGATACGAAACCCTTGCAAGTTCTGAGGACCTGAAAAATAATAGCTCAACGCAGCGGAAGTGAAGCGACCGATCGTTCGCAGTCTATACGAAACGTTAAAACGATGTTTTTTTAGATGAATCGAATAATCTATTAAATCTTCCCCCAGAAAGAAGCGGGGACGTGTTTTCATTGGTACGAATTCCGAATTGTCGTATTGTAGGAAAGTGGGATGCTTTTCTACTAAAATTGTTCGTCTTTTCTGTTCTTGCCTTTCGCTTAACTCCGTGTAAAATGATGTCATTGTTTTTCCCCAGCACAGGATCAGAAACGAAAATGGTTTGCCATTTGTATCATTTCGTCTGGTTTCTGCTGTTTTTGGTTCCAGTTCCGGAGGCGGCGGGACAGGATCGGCCCAACGTCGTTGTGATCATGCTTGACGACATGGGGTACTCCGATCCGGGTTCCTACGGGAGCAAAATTCAGACCCCTAATATGGATCTGCTGGCACAAAACGGGCTTCGTTTTACGCAATTCTACAACGGCTCCCGCTGCTCGCCGACACGTGCGTCCCTGCTGACCGGACTTTATCCTCACCAGGTGAACATGGGAGAGAACAACAATAACCTCGGACGAAACGGGGTCACCATTGCGGAAGCCCTGGGAACGGCTGGGTACGAGACGGCCATGTCCGGCAAATGGCACCTATCCCGGTTCGGAAAACGAGGAAATTGGGAGGGACGGTCCGATAAATACATGAAGTGGCTCAACAATCAAATTGACGGAAACGTGCCGTATTCGCCACGGAACTCGTGGCCCTCGAAACGCGGATTCGACCGATTTTACGGATGCCTGTGGGGAGTGGTGAATTTCTTTAACCCGTTTTCGCTGGCCCGGGATATGGCGCCGATTCGGGATCTCCCTGATGATTATTACATAACCGATGCAATTTCACGGAACGCGGCCAGATACGTGAAGGAGATGAACGCGACGGGCAATCCATTCTTTTTGTACGTCTCCTATACCGCGCCGCACTGGCCGCTGCACGCGCCGGAAGAAACCATTCAAAAATACCGTGGGGCTTACGACGACGGATGGAATGCAATGCGACGCGAACGGTATCAGCGTCAGATCGAAATGGGCCTGTTCGATCAGGAAACCCATCCGCTACCGGAAATCATGGGGAGGGGGCCGGATTGGGAGGAGCGGTCCCCGGATGAGAAAAAGATGCAGGCCCGAAAAATGGCCGTGCACGCCGCCATGGTCGATCGAGCGGACCAGGGAATCGGACAGGTCCTCCGCGCATTGAAGCAGACAAATGAATTTCGGAATACCCTGATTTTCGTCCTCTCCGACAACGGAGCATCCCCGGAAACACCGACCACGCCCGGATACGATCGACCCAGCGAAACCGAGGACGGGAAGACCATTCATTACCATCACTCAGCTTCTATTGAGGAAATGGGGTCCGAAACGAGTTTTGCCGGCATCGGCAGTTACTGGGCCAACGCGTCGAACACCCCGTTTCGATACTGGAAAAAGGAGTCGTTCAAAGGGGGGAATAATACCCCTCTTATTGTACACTGGCCAGTGGGTATGGAGCGTGAGGATGGGTCGATAACCGACCAGCGAGGACACGTTATGGATCTGTTTCCCACCATCCTGGACGTGGCCGGGGTTTCTTATCCCGACGAGTTCAACGGTCATTCAATCACTCCGGTGACGGGTAAGAGTTTGCTTCCGGTTTTTAAAGGGAAAGAACGTGCCGGACACGACGCACTGTTTTTCGAACACGAGAGCGGGAAAGCGGTCATTGAAAACGGTTGGAAGGCCGTTCAGCCCACGGATGGTGAACGCTGGTTTCTCTACCACCTCAAGCGGGAACAAACCGAGATCACGGATTGGGCCGACGAACGTCCCGACCGTCTCAAGCGTATGATCAGCCGGTGGGAACACTGGTACCGTAGCGTTCGGTTTAGCAGGCGAACGGAGTTTTCGCTGACGGACAATGACGCACTCGCACGGGAACAGGCCCCGTATATACGGGATCGTCCATTCACCCTCACGGCACAGTTTGAGGCCGGATCGCAGGACGGGGTGATCGTGGCACAGGGCGGCAATCAGTCAGGATACGCGCTATACGTTCTGGAAGGTCAGCTGCGGTTTGCCCTGCGACGGGATGGCGTATTAACGAACTATACGGTTCAAAAGGAGCTCCCTCCGGAGAAAGTAACCGTGACGGTACGACTCGATGAAAACCGCCTGACGCTGCTGTTAAACGATCAAAAGGCCCTGGAGGAGACGCCGCCGGGACTGTTAACCGCCATGCCGCTGGATGGTTTGCAGGTAGGTCGTGATTTGCGGTCGAATGTCGGATCGTACGAGGGTTCGGGCACGTACGATAAAACAATTCATTCGGTGTATGTTCAACTCCGTTGACGCACGGATTCCCCGAAAATCAGGTTTCTTACGTGCGAGTTACAGCACAATTTCCAGAGCTTTTCGGGCGGCACCGTGAACGGGAATTTCCTCCATTTCATCTTCCCGAAACCAGTCAGCAGTCCACAGGTCCTCCCCGGTTTGCTCCTGATCTACGCGGGTCCGATAGAGGGGCATTTTCAGGTGGAAATGACTGTACGTGTGGTTCACGGTTTCCCGCATCGGTAGCGGCTGAACCTCTCGACCCAGGGACCAGCTGAGTGTACGTCTCGCGGTTTCTTCAAAGGTTTCCTCGTCCCGGTTCCACAGCGCCGGTAGCTCCCACATCCCCCCCAGCAATCCTTCGGACGGACGCCGTGTTAGAAGTATTCGATCACCGCACTGCACGTGGACGGCCGTCCGGGATCGGGTGGGGATGTTTCGCGTCTCCCCTCGATACGGAAGTTCATCCTGCAGGTTTTTCCGGAAAGCAACGCAATGTTCATGAATCGGACACGCTCCACAATCCGGTTGGGAAGGTGTGCAGACCAGTGCGCCGAGTTCAATCAGGGCTTCGTTGAATGTTCCCGGCCGTTCCTCCGGCAGACTGGCCCGGAGTACCGATTCGATAAATTGCCGGCCCTCTGCTGTTTCCGTATTCTCTGTGTATCCCATGTACCGGCTAATCACCCGGAACACGTTGCCGTCCAGATACGGCTCGGATTTCTGATACGAAAAACTGACAATAGCGGCGGCGGTGGAAGGGCCGATACCGGGCAGGGTCTGCAGTTCGTCGGACCTGGAGGGGAAGTCCCCGTCGTAATCTTCCAGAAGCTGTTTTGCGGCACTATGCAGGTTTCGAGCACGAGCGTAGAAACCGAGCCCCTCCCAGACGTTTAGCACATCCTCCTCATCCGCTTCCGCAAGGTGTTCCAGCGTCGGATATTTGTCCATAAACTTGTTGTAATATGGAATGACCGTTTCTACTCGGGTCTGTTGGAGCATGACCTCTGAAACCCAGATGTCGTACGGCTCGCGAGATTCATCTCGCCAGGGAAGATCCCGGCTGTTTCGTTTGAACCAATCCATTAATTTCGTTCGGTCTCCCTCTGCAATACGTCGTGCGGTATCTGTTACTTCGGACATAAAATTTTCAGTTACGTTCGTGCGGTAAAGTTGATTTATAAATCCGATGTACACGATCTCCGATGGAGCAGAGCAATTCGTAAGTAATCGTATTTGACCGCTCAGCCAGTTCGGATACGGTTATCTCCTGATCTCCGTCTCGTCCGATTAACGTTACGACATCTCCGGTGCATGCTCCCGGAGCCGGGCGAAGATCCACCATAACATAATCCATCGTAACACGTCCGATGACCGGACATTTCCCCCCCCGAATCAATACGTACGAGTTGTTGGATAACTGATACGAATACCCATCGTGATACCCAACCGAGAGGACCCCAACCGGGGTGTCTTCCGAAACTCGATACGAACGCCCATACCCGATCGGTTGTCCCGCCTCAACCTGTTTGATATGCACCAGTCTCGTTTTCCATGCAAGTGCCGGACGGAGATCCAGTTGACTACGGGAAAGCTCACCCGTCAGGGCCCCATATATGGAAATCCCGGGTCGAACCATGTTGTAACAGGCCTCCGGATACGAAAATACCGCCCCGCTGTTGGCCACGTGGATACGTTCCGGACGGATGTTGCGTTCTTCCAGTTCCGTCAGTATGTTCCTGAACGTTTTTAACTGGTGCCGGGTATATTCGGTTCCGTCCGATCGGTATGCTGAGCTTAAGTGTGTACTGATTCCTTCCAGCAGCAACCACTCATGGTCGGAGATGGTCTGAGCCAGTTCCAGTGCATCCTCCGGTGAAACACCAAGCCTGCTCATGCCGGTATCGACCGCCAGGTGAACCGGGTGTTGTACCTGTGTTGCACGGGCTTCCATTCCGAATTCTTGTACCATCCTTTCTGTTTGAATGGACGGACGGATACGCTGATCAACCAATTCAGAAACCGCCGACGGAAGGACCTCACCGAGAATAAGAAGTGGTTCGTCGAAACCGGCGTTACGGAGCTCATGTGCTTCTTGTGCCGACGCGAGCCCCAGCATGGTGGCTCCATAATCCCGGCAGACCCGGGCGACCGGAATGGCACCGTGCCCGTACGCATCCGCTTTCACAACGGGCATGATCCGGGTTTCCGGTCCGATTTTTTGCTGAATCCGAAGCAGGTTATGTTTAATTCGATCCAGAAAAACCTCCGCCCAGACCCGGTGCTCTGGTGGGTTACTCATAATTCAGTCTCCGTTAATTCCGATCGACATCCGCCTGTGTTGGCCTGAGATAAAGCGGTTGCAGGGAAACGAGTTCCGCCTCCTGGCCTGATTCGTACGATCTATAGCCAAGCCGACCGATTGTGTGGGCCTCGGGGTACCAGCTGGAGGACGCTCCGATGCTGGCCCCGGTTTCTTCAAAAAGAGATTCAAATTCGCGAATTCCATTTCCAAGCAACAGGGTCTTCCGGTCTACGTATTCTGTCAGGTCACGAGGAGAAAGGGTCTGAATCGAACTGTTTCGTTCCCATGCCCCTCCTCTGCGTTCATAAGAAGCCATATATACTTCATTCCACTGCGCGTCAATTACAACGCATAGTTTCTTTTCAGTTACGGGTGCTTCATCCGCAATTGCGTCACAGGAAGTGACGGTGGTGACCGGAATCTCCTCGGCATAAGCAAGCGTTTTGGCAAAGGATAGGCCGACTCGCAGGCCTGTATAGGACCCCGGACCGACGTCAACGGCGATCAGATCCAGGTCTTGAGAGGATAGGCGATTGTTTTTCAGGACCTCCAGTACAGCAGGGGCAAGCCTTCGACCGTGTGCATGTTCTTCCTGTAACTGTTGATCCTGGATCAGCTCATCATCATCGAACAGAGCTACACTTCCTTGTTTCCACGATGTTTCCAGGGCGAGTACATTCATCGTTCTCGTACCGGAACGTAAAGTCATTCTTAGAAAAGATATCTGAAAAGACTCGCCTCGTCAATACGAGCGTAACCGTCGTGGGAGTAAGCGGGTCACCATTGCGTTGCTGAAGGAAAATGCGTTTGCTGATGAGTCGGTTCCTTGACGCTGGATATCCGCGAGGATTGCACGAGTGGATCCTGTCGAGCTTCATCGTCGCTGCTCAGCTGGCCCCGGCACCGGGAAACGTCGCACCTTTCCGAAAAATTGCCTGGACCATCGTTGCGAAAAACTTCAGGCGTTGTAAAAAAAGCAGGGTTAATCGAATGGATGGCCGAATTTTTCTAACCGGGTTATAATTTCCTCGCAGACCGTCATGTAATCCTCCGCCCCCCTGCTCCCGGGGTCGTATTCGAATATCGTCTGTCCGTGGCTCGGAGCTTCCGCAAGTCGAATGTTCACGCGGATTTTTGCGTCGAAGGTCATCTCTCCAAAATATTTTTCCATTTCATTGAGCACTTCGTTCGATAACTTCGTGCGTGCATCGTACTGACACGGTAAAATTCCCAGAAGCTTGAGGTTTTCGTTTAGGTTTTCCTGTACTTTTTTTATGGTCGCGAACAGGTTTTTGATTCCCTGCAGTGAAAGGAATCCGCAATTAACGGGAATCAAAATATAGTCGGCAAAGGTCAGGGCATTTATATTCATCAGCCCGAGGCTTGGAGGACAATCTATAAGCATAAGCTGGTACTCCGAATTTACGTCCGCGAGTCGTCGGGAAAGGAGTTTCTGAGGGTGCTCGTAGTCGGAGAACTCAATATCCAGTCCACCGAGACTCACATCGGACGGTATCAGGTCAAATCCATCCCGATCAAGTATTGTGTCCTGAATTGAAGCAGTGCCTTTCAGCAGATCGTACATGGTGTACTGAATATCGTCTTCATCAAAGCCAAGCGAAAGGGTTGTACTGGCCTGTGCATCAAGGTCCAGCACCAGCGAACGAATCTCTTTTTTCGCAAATGCGGCAGCGAGATTGACAGTGGTCGTCGTTTTACCAACGCCCCCTTTCTGGTTTATGACCGCAATTCGGATCATCTGCGTCTGTTGGCCAAAACAAATCTGCCGGTCAAAGAAAACGTTAGATGTTTCCGTTGAAAATTATGGAAGGAAACTAATTTTATTACGCCGTTCTATCGAGAACAAATGACAGTCCTGTGTTACTGATCACCAGGAATCCGATAGAAAAACACGCGACAGTGTGATAATTTCGATAATCCAGCGAGAAATCGTCAACATCATTCCCGGGAGTCATCATGGAAATTGTCGATCGAGCTGACGTTTACAGTCCGCTGCTGGTGTTAACTCTATGTGCCACCATCATGTCATGCAATACCTCCAAACCAATGGACGGGGATTACAGGAAGCTATCGGACGTGCTCCCCTCGGACGAATACGCGGTAAGTCCATCCGAATATTCGAGTGAGCTGTACGTGAAAGGTCGGGGAAATAACCTTGTGTTCTCGTCCGGTATTGCAGGGTACGAGCTCAACGGTAAGTGGCATGACCTGGATTCCCCTCCGATTTTCCGTAAGGGGGAACTGTATGTCAGGAGCAGTGATACGGAGAAAGTGCGTCAGGCGCTTGAAGCATCTTCTTCCACAGAAAAACGTTCAAAGAAAGAAGGAAAGCCCTTCATAGTGGTTATCGACCCGGGACACGGCGGTAAATATGTAGGTGCTCGCGGAATCAACGGAGCGCTTGAAAAAGACCTGAACCTGCTGGTTGCCCAGAACGTGAAAAGGTATCTTGACGATGAACAAATCGATGTGCTCCTAACCCGCAATACCGATTCGGAATTTTCCAGCTCCCACAAAACGGACCTCGACCGCCGTGTACAGTTTGCCGCTCGTAAAAATGCGGACTTATTCATAAGCATCCATGCGAATGCCGCGCGATCGAATGCTGCGAGTGGATTTGAGGTCTACGTTTCGCCGCCGGAAGACCGCGACGCCACCATTCAACGGCTCCGGGATTGGCACAGGACCCCCTCCGGAACAAACACGGCAAACTCTTCCGGATACTCGTCGTACCAAACCATGTACACGGACCATCGAAAAAAGAGCCAGCGCCTTGCCCGTCTGATTCGTGATGAATTTAAACATGCACTGACAACCGAATCGCGGGGCGTCAAAGAAAAAAGCCTTCACGTCCTTCGTAATGCTCCCTGTCCTGCTGTACTTGTTGAACTTGGTTTCATGACCAATCCCGAAGAAGCGGATCTGCTGTCACGCAGTTCCTATCAACAAAAACTGGCGAAAAACATCGCTCAGGCAATTCAATCCTTTCAAGGCTCTCTCGCTCATTACGAAGGCAAATAGTAATGCGTCATACCCTTTTTCCGATCTTTTTGCTTCTCGTATCCTGTTCCTCCATTTCAGTTACACCGGACGACCTTCGTACGGATTCCGTTGCCGATCATCGCCGGCGAGCAGCGAGATTGATCGCCGTCGAACGTCGGACAAACTACCTTCCCGCCCTTCTGGAAACCCTTCGATCCGACGACGTATCGATTGTTCGGGCCCAGGCGGCGCTGTCCATCGGGGAACTTGGCGTCCGGAACGAAAACGTCTACAGTCAATTCATGGCATCATTGGAAACAGATCCGAGTCCCCTCGTTCAACAGGACGTAATTTACGCGCTGAAGAAACTTAACTACAAAAAAGCGTCGGCTGCCCTGGCCGGCAAACTACGCTCGTCTCCGCATGAGGGGGTACGGGCCGACGCAGCATTCGCTCTCAAAAAACTTGGTTCCGGAGAGGAACTTGCGGCTCTCAAAGAGGGGGTGGACGATTCCTCCAGGCGGGTGCAGTTCGCGAGCCGATCCACCCTCGATACGATGCCTCAATATGACCCGGAGAGGCAGAAAGAGGAGTCGAAAACTCGGGAACAGGACGTCGCGAAAAAGGCGTCTCAACAAAAAACACGAACTGAGAAAGACAGATGGTGGATGATACGATAGTGTACAATGACAATACCTCCCGTTTTCTTCCCTGACCTGGTAACGGTCTCCCCTGTTCGATACGTGAACATCTGTCCTTTTCCGCCTTGAACGGATCATTGACGTGGTTTAAATATCGACCTATCAGGTTAACACTCGCTCCCTGTCGCTCGCGGTTCCCATTCTTCCAAATGCGTGGCAAAGCGGACAGGCAGCGGGGAGGAGAACCGCGACCATCAGGGAGCGACCCGTGTCAGGTGTAGATCGTACTTGAAACACGCCGAAACATCCATTTCTGGACATGGCTTAAAACGACTGATGTTCGCCATGGAGATATGGGTTGAATTAATTGAGACCGTCTCGCATGATGCGCACGGTACGAGTGGTCTCAGGTAAACTTCCCTTCAGATCAAAATCAAGCACATTCATGTTTGAATCGGAACCCGGTGAGAGCAAGAGTAACGAGTTGAACCTGCAGCATCCGGACCTGCCCACGATCACTCACTCCGTGCTTGTGATCATGGTGGGGATCGGATTGATCTTCTTTTTCGGACAGTGGGGTCGGATCAGTGATATTCAGGTTCTTGTGTTCATGAGGCTTGTGTTTCTTCTCGTGCCGCTGTGGGCCTGTTACATGTTTCAATTTGACCTGCACGAAACGCTGTTCCTTCGATTTCCGGGGTGGAAAAGTTTTGCCGGTGTTGTGCTTGGTACGGCTGGAATGTTTCTGCTGCTCTCCCTGCTGGAAGCCATACTCTGGCAATTACCCTTTCTGCGACCCTCCTCGGAACAGCTGGATCAATTCATGCAGCAAATGAACAAAATTCTCAACCTGGAGCCCTGGAAGGTATTTCTTTTGATCTGCGTGGCTACACCTATCAGTGAAGAAGTGCTGTTCCGCGGGTTTTTCCTGCGTTCGGTGAGGGAATCATTAAACAGTTATACGTCAATCATACTGGTTGGCATACTATTCGGCATCGCACATTATGCTCTGCCCATCAAGTGGATCCCACTTTCCATCTTCGGCGTCTATCTCGGGTGCGTGGTCTGGTTGAGCCAGAGCCTGCTGAATGCAATACTGATTCATGCGTTCTACAACACTTCTGTCCTTCTGATCTCGAATCTGTCAGACCCGTCCGTTCAACCGGACTCATTTCTGCAGAACCTTTCTCTGACGTATCAGATATTCGGTTTATGTCTGTTTTCATTGCTGTCCGTACTGTCCTTGTACCTGTTCTACCTCGACGATCAAACCGTGCAGGAATCCACAACCGGCCGGGATGAACTATACACATTCTTTTCCTGAAGGAACCTCTGTTCTCCGGATCAGCAATTACAGGGGGACCATCCTCAACCGGTTTGGGCCCGACCCATCAACGTCGTTCACCGATGAGCCGTATCGAACGGGGAACGGAAATGATAGAAATGGAGAAGACAAATATACCCATGGCGAAGGGTTTCGGGAGAATTCGCACCATTGTGCAACGTGTTCTATCCATATCCTCAAGGCAAGCAGCAACTCGCCGAGTTACACCCGTGCCGCAGTGCCTGTTTTCTGGACTGAAATACCTGTATGTATTTATCCGGAACGTCACGAACATAGGTACAGCCGGGACGATGATAACGAAAATGCCCCCTGACCGAATAATACGTGTCGCTGTTTTCCTGTAACCGGTGAAATAGATTCTTCCGTTTGCGGAGGGATTTTCGCTGAGCCGTAATCAAACGATGTTTCCACTTGGTATTACGACGGTGAAGAAAGATGGTGGCAAGCCCTTTTCTTAGAAGCAGTTCATTGATCATTACGCACTTCTTCTTGCCATTCTTCCGGGGGACAAGTAGAAACACATACCCCAGAAGTCGGTCGTATCGATCTCGAACGACCTGATCGTAATCCACGGAGATCAGCGCGCCTTTTTTCAGGAGAGATCGTACGAAAGCACGTGATCTGTCCCCGAATTCTTGATCTTTTTCCGGAGCGTCTATGCCGATCAGACGAAGTTCCTCACCATTTTTCAGAAGCAACGAGTCCCCATCGAGAACGTATTCCAACCGGTAATAATGATCATGTCCCCGCAACTGCTCAGGAATATCAGAGGTCGGCACGGAAGAAGGAGGCGGATCGTCCCGGTCCTTTTCCATTGCCTTTTCTTCTTCCCCGGAACCGGGCATTCGTGAATCCGCGCCCCTCTGGGTCCCTGCATTCGATTGAGCGGTAACAGGCAGTTCACTTCCAATGAAAATCATGGTTAAAAGGAGTACAGGGACGAATACGGAGGTGGAAAGATTACAATGAAATACGCCTGTTTTCAGTCCGTTACCGCTGTGGTGGTTTGAGGTATTCATCCCTGCTCCGTCAGGTGACTCAGGGGGTCCCCGAATTCCTTGTCGCAGCTGAGTAGAAACATATTTTTGGCGCGAGTGCATGTTCTCAGGCGGACCCGGTCAGCGAGGCGAATTCCAGGCACCCATACGATACCGGCCTGATCGCGAAGTACGGGCCATCTGTCGCGTTCCGAACGGGGAATTTTCCGATCGACCATCATGTTTTTAAGCTTTTTGTGCCCGTTAAACCCAACTGGTTTTAATGAATCACCGGGACGACGTGACGTAACACGTACCGAACCTCTTATACGTGAAACGTCGACAACTTCCTCCCATTCCGTATCCCGATAGCGTTCAATAAGGGGGTTGATCCGACCATGAACGGGAGTAACTCCGATCTTCCAGGCCGCCCACTCGGTCCGGCCCGGAATTGTAACTACTTCGGGCTGAACATCCTCCCTGATACCGATGGGGGTGTGCTCGGATTCTGCAACAAGCACATTGTGCTCCAGTCGAAGGAGAAGCCCACCGGACAACGTTTCCTCCTGTCCTGTTTTCTCTTTCTTCACCAGCGATCGAAGGCGTCGGAAATCATGATAACGAATTGTATTTTCAAGTGAGAGGCGTCGTTTTACCCATCGCAGGAAATACGGATGCAACAGGGTGGAAAGATCCACGACATCCTGTCGGTTTATCACGAGCCGGCCGTCCGATACCTGATACGAGAGACGATTTTCCGACCATCTGCTTCGTAGTTTTTCGTCAATTTGACACGCACGGTTCCGTATTCGAAGAAGCAGGTCCGGAAAGTCACGGTCCAGAAGCTTTCGTATATACGGAACGATTTTTAACCGAACGTAATTCCGCTGCAGATGAAGTTCTCGATTCGACGGATCGACACGCCAGGAAATGTTGTGCTTTTGTAAGTAATCGTAAATGGATTGTTTCGATACCGGAAGCAGCGGGCGAAGAAGGGTAACGGTATGTTCCTCGGCCCTGTCCGGCTCCTCGTTCCCGTCCGGATGACTCATGGTCCGACGAGCTCGAATGCCACAGAGCCCCTGTATGCCGGTGCCGTTCAGTATTCTGAGGAGAATGGTCTGCACCTGATCATCCCGATGATGGGCTGTGACGAGGGTCGAGCTCCCAACGTCCCCACAAATATCCCGAAGCGCTTCATATCGTTTTCGACGTGCTATTTCCTCCGGGGACACCGACGAGTTCTTAAGATCCTCGCGTACCGTGATCCGCCGACTTTGAAAGGAAAGGTCACGACGCCGGGCGAATGTACGAACAAACCTGCGATCTTCGTCCGGCCCCTCTTCACGCAAATCATGTTGAACATGCCCAACACAAATCTCACAGTTCAGCTTCCCATTGTTCTGAAGGCGGTCGAAGAGGTGGAGCATGGCGAGCGAGTCGGGTCCTCCCGAAACCGCAAAGACAACCGGTTCATCTATTTGTTTCAGCTCCCGGTAAATTTCCGTTCGGCGTACGTTCGAAATCATGGGTGGTGACGATGCCTTGAGCGTGTTCAATTCAGGGGCTTTACCAATGAGGGCCCTTCATACCGCATCGTTTCAATTTATAGTAACACCAAAACAGAACGTAAATACAACTGACGGCTCGTGGTGCACGCTATGACCGGTTCAGGTCGTCAAAGAAGAAACCAAATAGAGGACGGCTGAACAACGATGCGACCTCAGCGTAACGAGTTTCGTCAAAGAGAGATCGAAGGGTCAAATATCCAGACAAAAGTTTTACAATCGGGGATTATTTTCTTAAACTTTCAGCGAATACTTTTTACGTTCATTCCACTGCTTACTTTTTCTCCTTTCATGACCAACCAGGAACAGGACAATCCGCATCGAAATCCGATCGAAGCGCATGGGAACGGACCGCTGACGCAGCAGGTGATTCCGAAGGATGAAGAAGAAACGCTACTTGGCGAATTGCAGGATGTGCCGTCCGTGCAGCTTGACACCGCTAAATTCTGGGATGCGCAGCTGATCGGACGGGGGGTCTACTCGCCGCTGGAAGGATTTATGAACGAAGACGATTATCATCGAGTACAGGAGGAGTGCCGGCTGGAAAATGGAACCATCTGGCCGATTCCGATCGTGCTTCCGGTGGAGGAAGACCGGGTCGATGAAATCCAGCAAGCAACCCGTTTACAACTCAATTCCCCGAACGGTGAACCGGCCGGGGTGCTGGAAATTCCTGAGGTATTCGAGCGGAACCAGCAGCGGGAGTGTGAACTTGTCTATCAAACCACCGAACGTGAACATCCCGGGGTGAACAACCTGCTCGATGAAGCGAACTACGCAGTAAGCGGCACCGTCCGGGTGTTTGACCGTCCCCTTGACACGGGCGTGGAGGGAGGACTTCAAATGTGGCCGCTGGAGACGAGACAGTACATGATTGATCAGGGCTGGGACCAGGTCGTTGGATTTCAGACACGAAACCCGATGCACCGGGCGCATGAATACCTTGTCCGCTGTGCCCTTGAGATGATGGATGCAACCATGGTGCATCCGCTGGTCGGACCTACCAAAGGGAGTGATGTGCCGGCAACCGTTCGTATGAAGTGCTATCAGGCGGTACTGAATAATTATTATCCAAACGACCGGACCCTCCTGAATGTATTCCCGGCACCGATGCGATACGCCGGCCCTCGTGAGGCGGTGTTTCACGCGGTCTGCAGGAAAAATTATGGGTGTACACATTTCATCGTTGGCCGGGATCATGCCGGCGTTGGAGACTACTATGGCACGTACGAAGCTCAGAACTTCATTTCACGGTTCCCGGACGATGACCTCGGTGTGACTCCGTTGTTCTTTGAATTCGCCTTTCACTGTAAAAAATGTGAGGGAATGGGCACGGCGAAAACCTGTCCGCACGAACCGGAAAACCACGTCTTTCTGAGTGGAACAAAGGTACGTGAAAAACTGCGGAACGGTGAGGATCTGCCTGTGGAATTTACCCGAAAGGAGGTGGCCGATATTTTGATGGAACATTACCAGTCGTGACTGGCCCCCGTTCCAGCGACAAAACGAGGTTTTGAAAGATTGAAACAGCACCTCGGACGACCGTATAATCACATGAACTTCCATACCTCCTATTAAACTGTATCATCCAACTCCTTCCACGATTCTGCACCCATGCCCGACGTCCAACGTGAAAACGAACTCGACAATGTATTTCTGACCTCCGTGGATAACGTGTTTAAGTGGGGTCAACGCTGGTCACTCTGGCCCATGACATTCGGATTGGCCTGCTGTGCGATTGAAATGATGGCCACCGGCGCTTCTCGATACGACCTTGATCGTCTGGGCGCCGGTGCGTTCCGCCCGACACCACGTCAGAGTGACCTGATGATCGTGGCCGGTACGGTCACCATCAAGACCGGATTTCGGGTCCGCCGGCTCTACGAACAGATGCCGGAACCAAAATTTGTCATATCGATGGGTAGCTGTGCCACGTGCGGAGGACCGTACTGGAATCACGGATATCACGTGATGAAAGGAGTGGATCGTGTGATTCCCGTTGACGTTTACATTCCAGGGTGTCCCCCGCGCCCCGAACAGCTGATTGAAAGTGTCATGAAACTGCAGGAAAAGATTGATCGTGGCACGGTTTCTCCCCCCGTTCAGAACGTCAAAGACCTGTTTCAAAATCAGTCATCGGAGATTCCTTAACACACCACGGAACCATGGAACAGGAAGAAATTTTCGAGTTTCTTCAGGAGCAATTCGGAGACGATGTGATCCTGAAATTTGCGCAACCTCGGATAAATCAGCTACAGGAGATCGCTGAGGAAGAAGACGCCCTGAGTGATGCAGCTGACGAGGCCGAGCGAAAGCAGATACTGCAGGAGCTCGAGGAGGAACATGCGAAGGATCTTACGAACAGTGACAACTGGATTGAAGTGGAGAAAGATCGAATCGATGAAGTGTGTCAGTTTATGAAGGGGAACCAACAGCTCAAGTTTGATTCACTGCAGTGTCTGAGCGGGATGGACTGGGGGGAAGACCGGGAAGAAATGCGGTTCGGGATCACGTATCACCTGCACTCCATGCAG
>CAYXQY010000065.1:0-17758 GCA_964466525.1 uncultured Planctomycetia bacterium | reverse complement strand
TTGCGGTCAGATGCATCTGATTCGTTTGTTCCGAATGCGGCTGTAATTTCTCGTTTTACTCGACAAATTTTGCCTTTCAACTCTTCATTTTTCGAGTTCTTTGTCATCTCCCGTCCTCACCGTGAAGTCTTCCAAATCATCGGTGGTATACATCACATGACTTTCTTCGTAAAGAGAGATGAATGCATATTCTTCCAGAATCTTGTTGTAGGCAGCGTGAAGCACCATGCATGCGTCTCCTTGAGGGAGAGTGAACATGCGCTGGTTTTCGAGATACATAAAATAGTCCAAATCTCGTTTAGCTTCCAATAATGAACCACGCCATTCAGGCAAGAATTCATAATTCTCTGGCGCATTTACATTTTCTTCGTCTTGCTCTTTTTCTTCTTGTGTTGGTTTTTCTTCAGCCATCATTTCCTCGAATTTCTTTTTGACAGACTTGTGATAATCGCTCATGATCTACCCTTTAATATACCTTCTCACAGATTAAGTTTAAATGCTCATAGTCGATTAGTGCAAGATAAAGTTTATCTTTTATTAAGAACCAGCAACAAGTATCCGTTCTTCCAGCTGGGTTTTGTTCATTTTCTGATGCACTAGGGGCATCTACTCCTACAAATAAGCCTACATTATCTGGTACAGATGTCAATCTTCCTTCTGTGTCTATAAAACACATTTTATTATAAGCCCGATATCGGTTAAACCAAACCAAATCACCTGGTTTGTGATCAGCATATTGAAAATATTGCATGATATGTATTCGCATCATTTTTGTATGATTGTTTCGGAAATATGTTTTGCAACATTGTAAAAAAAGGTTGTAGTACAACTTTTCATTTCCAAACTCTTGAATCGTGAGTTCGGATAAGCTACACAGAAGCAATTAAAAAATTGGGAAGATATCTATGAAAACTTTGTACTAACTTAAGATGCATACTTATCTTTACAAATTTACTTTGAAGTCATTTCTGTATTTCAAAGAAATTTGGAAGTTTGTTTATATCGATCCATTTGCTCCAATGCATGCCTGTGGATGTCATTATTTTAAATTTGCAACGGCCGTGTTCATCTGAATAGACATCCGTTACAATGAACCATTCGTAAAAATCGAAAGAAGGCAATTTGGGTTTGACAAAAATGGGAACCTCTCCTGATTCTTTTTCTTCTTCTCTAACCCATAAAAGTTCTTGATGCCTCCATCCATTGTCAGTATGTCTAAGCAAATTTCCTCTTTCCGGAAGGAAATGTTTATACTCCGGCCTCCCAAAAATCTTTTGAAGTTTCGTATTCTTTACAAATTTACTAGACATCTTTCCTCTTTGTATTAATTCCGTCTGGATCTATATCAAATAGCATACCTACATCAATATCAAAAAAGATTAAAACATCATCTTCTGTTAGTACTTTTACATGTTCATTAAAGCTGTAATCAATAAAATAAGCAAGCAATAGCACATTCGTACCTTTTGGCACAATTCTTTTTGACACAGTTCTTAAAAAAGTACTGCTGAGTTTATTTTCTTGGTAGCTTTGTTTTGCTTGTTGTAAGCTTTGCCTGCTGGTTTCTTTTTCTTTGGTACCCTTCGCTGGTAAACGAGTTTTCCAAATTGCGCCTGGTTCGTAACAAGCATTAATCTGTCTGCGAGTGCCCATATCGTATTATCCTAAACCGGTTTGACTTCAAGATACCAATTGTCTGCCCTTTTATAAACGGAAACCCAATTACTTCCTCATTGCTCAGGAAACGCAATACATGTTGTTTTGTGTATGGCGAATATGCAACATCCAAAAATAAGATTAAGTCACCGAGTTTTACGGGAGCCGGCCAAAAGCTTTTCTTGGTATCTTCTAATGTAAAAAGTTTATCTTCTGTTTTGGGTGGAACCTTTACAAAATAAGGAAATGCGTTCTTCTTCTTTACTTCAAATACCGTGCCAGGAAATATATTGTGCTCATTTGCTAAGTTCTTTTCTACGACATAGCAAGTCTTTTTGTGCTTGCAATTTGGAATATAAAAACAATTATGGGTTCTTTTTCCGCCCATTTCACTTCTCTCCGGGGATTTCAAAATGACCACAAAAAACCGTTAAGAAATTGTCAGGTTTTACAGGCAGATAAATGATTTCTTCACCGTATAGAAGCTTTATTACATAAGGATGGGATACTTGAGTAGGCGTACCTGAATAGGATGTTCGAACTCTCATTGGGTCAATCTGCTCAATTCCCAAAAACATCAAATACTGATCCTCATTTGTTTTTATCGTTTTGACATGCAAAGAACCTAAGCCTGTAAGCGAGAATGGGGATAATTCGGAATGCAATTCTGATAAATGGTTATCGTTAATACACTTTAATAAAGTTCCTTCCTTTATACCAAGTTTATGCATAGCCTTATTCATTTCACATATGACAAGTTCATTGTCGTCTTCTTTTTCTGAGTTATTAACCATTTTCGTGTTTCAAAAACAGAGTAGACATTATCGTTGCAACGATTTGTTGATCGTCTTGGTCGTTATGTTCTTGTTGTGATTTGACTAAATCCAAGAATCCAATTGTTTCTCCGTGTAACAGCTTTGTTAGTACATAATAAGATTTTCCATAATACTCATTAGAGGATGACAGCAAATCCACTTCTACAATTTTTGGACCCAGGAACAACACATGCTCGCCACGAGGAACCAAAATCAATGAATCCGAATAAGAGATTTGTCCGGAATCCACTATCACTTTGTGACACCCTGTATCCTTGAAAAGGAGCAAGCCTTTGCTATTTTCTGGTACATGCACCTCATCTTTCGATTTGACTTTTAGGATATCTCCGGGTCGAATGTCGGTAACATCCGCTATTTCTGTTTCAAGTTCCTTTTTGATTTTTTCTGCTACTTCATATTTGAAATGTCTTATTTTAGTCATATTATTTCACCGAAACAGAATTTAACCAGCGCCCCAAGTCAAAAGCAGACATCAAAAGATTTTTTTCTTTAAGCAATATGGAATACCAAAAGTCAAATCCATCCCTTCCTCGTTCTTGAATTGCGATACCATCCAAAAATAAAAATGGTTGTCCGGATTTTATATGAGCCCGCATTAATTTAGGCGTTTCTCCATTTTCAAGCTTTGTTATCATTTCTTCTGTATGAAAATGACCATTAAACCACATATCCGCATGCGGGATTATAAGACAACCAGGCCTGACATGCTTTTTTTCATAAATCCAATCTAACATTTGTTTTCGTACTTTCTCTTTTGTCATGTTAACTCACCTTTTCAAAAGAGAAACAGAATTTTTGCACCGATTGCGCCTGTTCTTTATTGGCCTTGTTTATTTGATAATAAGTGAGCGGGCCTATTATAATAAATGATTCATTATACAAAAACTTAAACACAGGCGAATTGAAGTCCAAATCGGGTACAACTGCAATGAACATCAAAACAGTTCCTTCCGGAAGAACAAAACCTTTATTTGAATCTCCATTTGGCATATCTAATTCATCTTCCGGAGATGCATATAAATCTAATTTGGATTTTACTAATGTGCCCGGCTTAATATCTGTTTGCTTTAGTAGCAGCTGTTGAATATTTTTGCAACGCCTTTCTGTCTTTTTATGGGCAATATCTGACATATTATGTTCCCATTTTCTTGCCTGCTTTTCTTAAGTGCGAATGGAAAGTCTTTTTGTTGATGTAAGCATAATAACATTGTTCTTCATGCAAAAAGACAATACGCCAACCTACTCCTCGCATTGCGTGGTATTTTGGCTCTTCTGTCAAAAGAACCGGCTCTTCTCCAATCAGGCCTGGCCAGCTGTTTATTTCTGGCAGAATTACTGGAAGGTCTTCCACCTCACTATAAGTTGTTCTCCATATTAGGATGGGTCTTTTGTGTTCTAGCGGGCCCTCATATTGATAGTCATGCGGCAAATACACTAAGTCGCCCGGTTTAAACCGGGTTGAAATTGTTCTTATAGGTTCAAGAAAATTATGCATAACCACCAAATACCCTTAAAAGTAGAATAGCACATGAAAAGCAGTTTTTAAACAAAAAAGCCGCTAAAAAGCGGCTTATGAATGACTGATTTTATTGAATTTTTTTACTGGCTTCCGGAAGTTTCTGTTTTTGGTGTCTTCCGCTTACGAGAACGCTTTTTCCCTTTTGAAGATTGTTGTTTGGGTGACTCTTCCGAAACTTTAGGTGGTTCCTCCGAAGGAGCGCTTTCCTGTTCCGGAGTATCCTCTACCTTTTCTTCGGAGGCCTTTCTCTCTTTTCTCTCTTTGGCTTCTTTGTTGGCAATATACACATGAGCTTCATTACGAAATTGTTGTGTAATCGTATAACGAGACTCCAAAGATTCTATAAATGTTTCTAATCCATGAGATGTCCTTACGCCCATCTCTTCTACAAAATCCGCCACAGACCGATTGCGGCGCCTCAAAATCTCATATAGATTATACTTGTTCCTCTTTATCGGCATTATTTTCTTCCTTCATTTGCTCATATGCTAAATACAATACATCAGCCAAAGCTTTATGAATTTCTTGACTTTTGAGAAGTTCATCCACCTCTGCACTTGTAATTTGTGCTCCTACTTCATTAGCAGAATAGTTTAGAAGCTTCTCAATAGCAGCCATGAGAACATTTCTTGCTGTTGCATGATTCATTTTATATCCCTTGCGGGACATAATTTTGGCTATTGTGCGAAAATCAGTTCCATCTTCTACTGTAACATATTTGTTTGGTTTCGGCATAAAACCTCTATTGTTTAGGTCCTTTGTTTTTGTAAACTTCGTTCGTCATTTTTGCTTGAATCAAATCCGTCAAAAACTTAACCGGTTTTGAAAGTTCTAGCGAAGGCTCTTCTGTTGCAATATCTGGGTCAAAGCCTCGTTTGTCAAACAAATCCGGAAAAGCACCGATTTGTTGTTCCTTCAGTGCCTGTATTTCGGATTCTGACATAGCTCCATGATATTCTTCAATTGGAACAACCAAGCTTTCCTCTTTCTCTTGTTTTTCTGTCTTTGAGAACAGGTCGTCTTTATCGGATTCTTTACCGGAAGAAGAACTCCCAGACACCTCATCTGTTTTGAAGATTATGATTGGAAGCGTTGGTTTTTCTTCGTCTTGTTTATTGCTCATATTTTCCTCTATTGGATTTCCTTTTCTATAATTACATTTAACTTTCTGGTGAAGTTACTTCGTTTTCATCAATCACATCAAATCGCAAAAGAATGATGTTCCTTTCTCTGTCCGAAAGATGTTGTAAACCTTTTTTGAATACCTCTACCAATTTAGTCTTGTCATGAAGTATGTCAAGGCCGGGCTTGTCCTCCGGAATAATATCTTTTAATTGTCCGGCACCATCTTCTTCATCTTTTCCATTTGAAACTGGTTGGTCAATAGAAGTAATTTGTCTTGATTGGAATGCATTTTGTATTGATTTTAGCATCTTGTCAGATACTTCAATATCAATGGAATCAGTTCCATCTTCTAACAAATTTTGAAATGACCGATCATCTTTTTTGAGTTCACGCAACACTTTGTTTTGCTGCGTTCTCACATGACTGGGAACATGTATCATCGGTTCGACATTGATGAGGTAGTTATTAACCGCTTGACGAATCCACCATGTGTTTCCTGTTAAAAACACCCGGCCATTTTCATCTTTTGCTGCCCAAGTTCCCAAACCTGTGTTTGGACACCAAACTTCGCCATTTTCATACGGAGAAATAAATTTTATCTGCTCTCCAATCACATCAGTAAACAAATTTTCCGCATCTTTATTTTCTTGATTTCGTTTTATTGGCACTGATGTTACAATTGTGTCACCAACCTCTATATCCGTTAAAGGTTTCAGAGTAACATTTCTGATAGGCCTAGAATCATCCGGATGATAAGTTACATCTTTTTTGGAAGCAACTAGCCATTTGTGTTGTGGCGTACACACTGCTTCCCATTTTTCATTCCCAAGTTTGGATTGGGGAGCATTATGGTATTTAGCAATTCCATTAATTTTCGTCCACTCGGTTTTTCCGTTGTTATAACCAAGTGTTTCATCGCCATCTTCTAATTCGTCGTAGTATTTCCAGCCTCGTTTCGTTAGAATTTGAGTACTTGTAGGAACGCATGCATATGTGGAGAATCTATAACCACGCTCTACATCAAATCCATCAATAGCAGCCAATAAGCCAATCTTGCCTTCTTGTAATAGGTCTTCTCTTCTTTCCTGGTGCTCTTTCCTGGAAGAATAGTATTTGTTGACAATGTAGGTGACTAATGCCTCGTTGTTCCTAATAAGTTTGTTTCGAATATTGACATCTTTTGTCTTTGCATATTCTCTAAAAAGTTCTTCGTCTGTATGCCTGTCGTGCTTGCTCATGTATTTTTCTCCTGAAGATCTTTGGGCGTATCTTTTCCTCTCATTCTCTTTGAAACCCACGGCAAAAATGAAGAAACATATTTCGCTTTGAGGATTTCGTATTTGTGCCTATTCACTTTAAGACGCCGCTCTTTTGCTATTTTAAGGCCTTCACGCCAGGCGTCAAGTTCTTCATGAATGAGAGTGATACGATTTGTAAGACTTTCTTCTGTAAAATCTTCCCAAATTCTTTGGAAGTCATCTTTGTAAGCTTTGTTTTCTTGTAACCTTACATGTCCAAGTTCATGAAGAAGACAATAAAAAGCCATTTCAGGTGTATGCCCTTCCGAAATAGCTATTACCTTCTTCTCTAAATCAACAAAGTCTACCTCTCTTTCCGTTTTTGCTGTGAGTACCGTATAACCCTTTTTCTTTTCAGAATATCTTTTTAGGTGTTCAAATTGTTTAGACCAATTCGTATTATTCAAGTCGCTCATGAAGAGCAATGTATCACTTTTGAAAAGTGACTTAAACGATGTTGAACGGATTTCTATTGAGAGTTATTGCACTTTCTTTGATATTGTTCAATCAGCTTCCGAATATTCCTTCTACGACTCTTTTCTTCTGTCTTTGAATATCCAGGCCATTCTTCCTTTTCGAGATAGGTTCGATATTGCTTAATATCCTTCTTGTTGTTCTTACAAAAATCTTCTTTTGCTGTAGTTGTGCTTGTGCTTTTGGCGCCTAATACATGGTCTGTTGTGCCACAACCAGGCAAAACAAATGCCATAAATGCAATCCAGCCTGTAAAGGCTGTAGCGATCAAAATTCCTATAAATAGATTAAACGCCAAAGTACGGGTCTTATGTTTTTCAGAATCAGACATATTATTGCTCCAAATTTGGTTTTTGACAATGCACAGCCTCAACCGGCTGTCCATTGAAGTCTTTTGGAAGCTTTTTTAGTTTGCGCTTGTTTGCGCAATAAACATACCAAATTGGTCGACCTTCTTCGTCAGCGCTCATAGCGACAGCCCAAACGCTGTCTCCGGCTTTCTTTTTGCACTCCATAAAAAGCTCTTCATGAGGATGCTGCTCAAATTCATCTTTCGTCGGAGGGTTGGTCATCGTCATCACCATTCTCTTTTTCGTTTTTCCATTTCTGGTACTCTTCTTGATCTGCGATTGTAAATTCAATCGTCCAATCACTTAACCTATTTTCTTTCTGAATGCAATCTAAAGCTTTTTGCTTTGATTCTTCATCAGAAACATAAATCCGAATTCGTTCGCCACCTAATCCATCACCTTCTACAGCAGCACCCCAAGCACTTTTTATTTTCTTGTTGATTTCTGTGAATTCTTGCTTCCATTGTTCAAGCTCTTCAGTCATAAATCAATCTCCCCTATACGCCTCCGGCGTATCTTCAACCAAAAGATTTAACCTATAACCATTTACTTGACTTGGAAACAACTTTGCAAATTGTGCCTGAGTTTTTGATAAACGCACTTCTAGCGTATATTTTCCTGTTTCAGGACATATCCCTAACCCGATACGAAAACCAACATTTGGGTTTGCCTCTTTCATATGTTTTATAAAGAGTTCCTTTGTTTCTTGAACACCCTTGATGCTGTTCGTTGTTTCTGCCATTGTCAATTCCACTCCAATTCGTTATCAGGTTCCGGAATGTTTTCAAGATATTGAGCCAATATCTCTTCTCTCATATTTTCAAGCTTTTTTTCTTTTTCATAAAGTTCTTTTTCTGCTTTTTCGGTTGCCTCGCTAATTTCTTGTTTGTAATCTTGGACCATTTTGCTCTTTTCCTTGAAAGAAAGTCGCACTCCAAGAAAATAGCCAGGCAATATACCCAAACAAAAGCAAGAAAAAGCTACAATTATAAGTTCAATGACTCCCATTTTCCCTGCCCCTATCTTTTCGGAAAAGCTATATTGCTCTAAACCTGGAAACCTCAACTATCGTTGGCAGTCTTCACCAACAACTTTCCTGCGAAGTCTTTCTGAAAGTTTATAGTGTTCGTAACATGTAGTTTGAGCCAATCCAAAAGTAGTTCTTCTGCAGGCGCCTGGTTTTGCGCAAACCTCACAAATATTTGTTGACTTTTTTCTTGCATCATCAAGTATATCAAAAATCTCTTGTTGGAGAGAGGATTTTGCGACGCTCTCTCCATCATCAATTGAATCATTTAATTGTGGATAATAAGCCATAATATCTAAAGAACCGAATTTTTCTTTGATATATCTTATCTTTACTGCAGTATCTGCGTTTGGCAATACGGCTGAATATTTTTTAAGCGTATCCTCTATTGTCAGAAGAGTATTTTCAATTAAAGCATGCCAGCCATCACCACAATTAACCTCAAAATGCTCCTTATCCGGACTTGCAAGGATATTCGAAAACCTTGCTTGGAGACTTTTGAGTAAGATATCTTTCATCACTCATCTTTCTTCTTTTTGTGCGAAGAAGAAATAAATGGATCAAGGGCGGTTTTGAGGGTCTTCAAAAAGCCGCCAGGCTTCTTATTGCTTACTTTTAAATCATCCTGTTTTGTTGTAGTAGAAGATTCTTCTTGTTGTTCTTGCTCATCTGCTTTGTGGGTTTTAAAAGGTTGAGTGTCTTCTTCGTCTTCTTCTCTTTCGCTTTTATCTGTTGTGTGAGCAATGGGCACGGTAGATAAATCTGCATCTTCCTGTTCCACAGGAATTGTTTGTGAAGCAATTTCCCGCAATTTGCTCAAATCTAGATTAATTTCCTGGCTTTGCTCTTCTAGATTTTGATTTGCTCTTTCCTGCTCTCTCACTTCCATTTCTCGACAAGCAGTCGTAACAGCCTCAGCCAGCTTCTGCTTATCCATAGAGAAAGCTGCAGCTACAAGTCGTGCAGCAATATCATCGTCAAGCTTTTCTAGTAATGCGGAAATATATTCCGGAGTTAGTTCCGGGCTATCTTGAAACATACTCATTCACCTCTTTTAGGTAATTAAACCTCTTTGATGACTTCAAACATGTTTGAAATCTCTTCTCTAATCATGTCTTTTTGCTCTTTACGAATCTTGAATGCCCATTGTTTCACAGGCACCTTAAGGAGATTGACCCAAACAACATTATTGTTGCTTAAAAGTTGCAATCTTACATACACATTGTTGTCATCGGCACGAAATTGCGCCGCCTCAACAAACATTAATGTTGACTCTTTGTGGATAAAATCGCTGGATTGCGGAAAAGAATTGCCAGGGCCGGCACCACCTCCTAATGCAAAGGGACTAAAATTGTCTTCGCCGCCAGTTTCTACAATATCTTCCTCTAGGCTGTAATACAAATCAACTTTATTTTTGAGAAGTGTGCCCTTTCGGAATGTTTTCAATTGAGGCACAATCCGATACATCTTCACCCGCTTCGGCCCTTCTTCTTCTTCACTCATTTATTTCCTCCAAAAATCGCTCTCCCAACGAAGCTGATCACAATCCACAACAGCCAGGCCTGCAGGAAACTCAATTCAGGTGCACCAGGCCAGACTATAGGAAGCAGCAAATTCCAAAATCCTAAAAAGATTGCACCTGAAAGCGCCGATAAAGCCAAAATTACCAGCAGCACTACCAGAAATGCAATTAATCCGAGTTTAGTATCTTCATTCATCTGTTTTGTCTGTAAAGTTTTATTCTTATTTGGGTTATGTGTATAGAATACTATATCTGATATTGATTTTAAATCACATTTTATTCTGGATTTTTGCCAATTTCCCGAATTTCGGTCGGAATTCCGTTTTTCTCGGCTTGCTCTTTTCCCCAAACCAATACATCATCTCCAGGCTTAAGTTGTGCCCTATCAATCAGCATTCTATAAGCTGTAAAATAGGTTAGGCCATAACTTGCTGCTTCTTCCCAACGAAGATGAGAGGGCTTTTCTAAAAGTTGCTGTGATTGCAATGGAGTATATTCCGCAAAAGAACCATCTGGCGTTTCATATCCCCAAATCTGCTGTTTTCGACATGCAAGCGGCTCACCTCCATTGCAATGCTCGCATTCACCACAGGTTTGGTTGCAATGCGCAATTACTTCATCGCCTGGTTTCCAGCGAGTAACCCCTTCACCAACTTTTTCTACAACGCCAGAAACATCAGAACCAGCGATGTGATAATCTTTTTTATGAATATCAAAGGTCTTAACTGGTTCGCCTTTACCAGCCCAAATTCCATTGTAATTCACTCCGGCAGCCATTACCTTTACCAAAACTTCTCCCGGTCCAGGCTCTGGAACATCTACCTTTTCTACCTGAAAAGATGTCATAGGCTCGCCAAGCCTATCCGGCCGGATTACATAAGCAGACATTTTATCTTTTGACATATTTCCTCTCTTATAATACAAACAGCAGTGTTAACATTCCGCCTAAAGACATAAACGCCATAACGAGCGAAATAAAAAGTATTGTAATTCCAAAATTGGACAGCCTTAAGTTGGGCTTTCCATTTTTATAACTTTTATATATTTCTGGGTCGTACTTGCTTGCGATGTAACCACCAAAAACCGAAAACGCAGAAAATGTAACGAGTATTATTGCCAAAACTAATATTTTCATCGCTTATTCATCTAAATTCAATAGGCGTAAAGATGCATCTCTTATTGTAGCAAGATGCAAGCCTTGCTTTGTAAAAATTTGAAGGTATGTGTGCATCTCTCCATTTTCTGGTTCGTAGGTTGTACTCTCCACTGCAATCACTTCCCTTGAAACTGCTTTCCTTGTAGGGGCTTCGTCCGGAATCTCAGGTTCTGGTACTGCTACTATCGCCATTTATGTTCTTCCTTTTCCTTCCTTGCGAAGGCGTTCCGCTTCTTCTTTCATTTGCTCGATAGTCATCTTGCTTTCCTGGGTCGTTTTTTGCTTTGAGCCTTTCTTCTTAACCCGGTGAGTTGTTTTCTTTTGTTTGCCTTTCTTTACCATTGCTTCAAGCTCATCTGCTTGTGCACAACGATGGCAATATTCCCCAAATCCTTTATGACCGCAAGGAAATTTTTTCTGTCTTACTTTGCTTTTACTCATTTTATATCCTCTTCTTTTCTTTCCGGAACAACTTGATGCACATGCTCCATGCCAAGATGGACTACATGTGCATTTATGATTTGACCCACTTTCCAGTTCTGTTCACTGGCCGTTTGGACACCTGCCTGCATCATTTGCATTATGGCATCAATTGCGTGGTCAGCAGATTTTGCTCCAATTGTCCAAATACGACCGGTTTCATTTCCAATATGAATAACACCATTCTTACAATAGTTTGTTTTTGTCGGCTCTTGAAATCTGTCCGGATATTGAAAGCGATATTCCCTATAAGGTGTAAAATCAATAATACGAACGCCGTGAGGCACATCACCAACTGCAGCATTAAGCTTGTTCATTAACGCTAAATGAACCTTTATATACGGAAGATCCAGAAACAGCTGCATTTTATTATTCTGCATTGACTTTAGATGTTTTATTTACCGCCAAAAAGTATTCATATGACCGACCCAAATTATAATCTGTTTCGCTCACTGAGGCACATGCATGCTCCAAAGCCAAATGAACAACATGATAATTCATTAGTGTTCCCAAACCTTTTCTGGTTCCGCTTTCTTCACTTGAAGTGCCAAAATTTTGGATTAGTTCAATTACAGCGTCAATTGCATGGTCTACGGACCAAGAATTAATCATCCAAATTCGTCCGGAATTTTTTCCTACATGGACAATGCCGTTTGTGCAGTGAATAGGTTTGGTTAGCGTTTCTTCTTTTTGACCGCCATCATATTGAAAATTGTATAGGTTTGTTTTTGGTGCGCCTCCTATTGTTAGAAAATAAGGCACATCACAAGAAGCCAACCGAGCCTCGCTTTTATTCCCAAAACTAATCTTTGGTTGAGGTAATCTCAATGGAATTTGCATTGTCTATTTTCCTTGTTTGTGAATTACAAACCACGCCCAAGATATCACGATGATTACAAGAGAAATATAGATTAAGGAAAATGATGACATTATTCACATAATGTAGAAAACTGGTGGGGCGACTGGGACTTGAACCCAGGACTCGTAGCTTATAAGACTACTGCTCTAACCTGGCTGAGCTACCGCCCCATTTCATTTCTCTTACTCTTATAGAGTAGCAGATTAGCTGCGATTTTTGAACAAGTATATGTTTAAATGATTTTTCGCTTTTTCTGTTTGGTCTTCAAGCAAAAATCTATAAATCTTTTTCAGTTCTTCAAGATAAGCGTCTCTTTGCCTTCTGGCATCGTCTCGCTCATCAAAAACTTTATTTAAGGCGTCGTCAAAATTGAGACCATCTGCATTTGGGCATCTGCGCCGAATAACAACTTCAGCATCTTGTATTTTGCGTCGTTGGTGCTGATTTTCATTCGTAAGCCTTTCAATGGCTTCGTTGAGTTGTTTGTCTTCGTCTTTTTCGCTCATCTCACATTTAATAAATATGTGAGATATGAGGTTATGGAAGTTCATCTAAAAGTTCGGGTTTTATTTGCGAGTGTATCGTTTCTCTAGTACCTCTAGAAAATACTTTCTGTCTGATGGATTTTTTAGATTAATGGGTGACCTCTTCAAGCCCGCAGCTTTGAGCACTAATTCAAAGCGTCTACTTTCTTTTAACCTATAGCGAATATAAGCTTCCTCGATATTGTCCTCAAATTTAGGAAGCAGATCATCGTTTGTTTTAAGCGAATACAGACCAAACGGATTTAAGTCACGCTGTTTTCTACCTCCTATATGCAGATATTCCGTGTTCTTGTAATCTCTATAATAGCTGCTTATTATATCTTTTGGGATCTTGACATATGCGTTGCATTTTCCCCGAAAAGCAGTTCTAACTGCATAATTCTTATCAGCTGCAGATAATTCTTTGCTATTCTTGATTACTTTTTTGTGCGTGCCAGGATTTTGTACATATGGCTGTTCTAAAAAGTCATACGTCCACTCCAAGAAATCTAGATGAAATACGCTAGTGTCAATTGTGACGTTTTCGTTCACAAGCTCAACCAGATTTCTGTGTTTCCAAATCGCACCCTCATCTTTTTCTAGAAGAGGCAACAGACCTGTCTCATTACATACCGTTCTATCACTCGTACCGAAATCACAACCCGGACTACTTTTAGCTTCAAGATGAGCCATTGCAATACTCGGATTATCTTTTGTATAGAAAGGTATATCTGGGTTATGGCCAGAACCGGCAGTTCCATTAACGATGATAGAAGAATTGATGTAGCGTGCAGTTGCGTTTAATCGATCTTTGAGCCGCTTTTCCTCTTTTCTTCCGGCCTGGGCCGGATTTGTTGGTTTGTTTTTATAGGAAGGTTTTTGATCTCTTTTACTCATTGTCGTTTCCTCCATTTCGTACAATTACTATCTCACATTCCTACAAAATACGCAAGAGAAAAACGACTCATTCAACAATTTAACCCACCACGCTCATTATTATTGCGCCACATAGGCACACATATGAATACACAGACGCCTATACGCACATACACAGCATAGACGCCCGCCTTGTCCCGAAACACTGAGCCTAAAGCTTCACGGGACAAGACTTCTCCCTATAGAGCTTCGCCTACAAGCATCGGGAGCGGGATGCCTTCGGCTATTGGCCTGGTTTTTTTCGTTGGGCACCACTGCGCCCAGACCACCCACGCAGTTAGTGAGGCTCACCCCCACGAAACCTTCTTATTCCGGTTGTTGTTCTCTTTTGGCATCATCAACAACAGCTTGCAACGCTTCCTTTTGAAGACGCTCAAAATCTTCCTTGATCGTCCCATCCGGATTTGCTACATCGTGCTTTTTAAGGTATCCTAAAATTTTGTTGCGAGCTTGTTTTTGTAGCCAGCCTCCTTCGATGAGACTATCTTGGAGTTCTTCGTCTTGATAGAACTTGCGAATATATTCTTCGATCTCTTCTTTCGATGCCGGTTCTTTTGAAGCTGGGCAAGTACAAGCTACTCTGTTGCCATCGTCGATATAAAGCAAAATCTCATCAACATACCAATGCTTATTGCCGCCTGGAAAATATTCATATTCCGGTACAACTGCGGTTACATAATGATTGAAACCATCACAATCCTGAATTAAATCACCCGAACGGCGAGCCAGCAACTCCTTCAAACGCCGCTCTTTCCATTTGGGAACATACTTTCTCCAAGAGCTTCTGCTGCCTTTGTAGAGTTTCATATAAACCGCACGATATCGCTGGTGTGTCCCTTTTGGCAATACTGCTATAGTTTTTTAGAGATTTTGCAAAACCTTTTCCGAAACTGCTGCGAAGTCACTCTTCACTATTTTCTTGACCAGGCAATTCTCGGTTTTCAATCGCTTGTCGCAGTCTTTCCACTGCCTGTTTTTCTTGTTCGCTTTCAATCCATTTGGTGTAAATCCGGCCAGCAATACTGGAGGCAACAAGAACAAAAAGGATAGTTCCGGCGAGCGTCAAAATCAGAGAACCAACCGACCCAAGCGGAATTAGGATGGCCATAATCGTCATAAAGATGACCAAATTCAAAGGCAATAGCCGCAAATCTCGTTTCAGGGCAATCTTTTTGCACCTTTTATACTCATCCCGAGTCATTTGTTTCCCCTTCCCTCTTTTCAACATCATCGTCATCAGTCGATGACGGCTTATCAAAAAATCGCCTAAACAAATATCCACCAAGCATCTTCAAGACCAGGATATAACCTGCTGCCCCAAACAACCAAACCAAGACCATTTGAATAGGGGAGGGCAACAACGCCAAGAATAAAACACCAGTTAGCAACACACAAAATTCAACACCAAGTCGCTTCAACTCTTGTTTATTGTTATCAGCGTTGTTATTCATTTTCGAAACCCAATCTAACTTATCTCATTTGCTTTTGGGCAACCAAAAAAAGTGCCGGCTTGGCGAAAGGAGCAAAATTCCAAGCCGGCACCGGGGAAAGGGTTTGCCTGTTTTATCGGCGTCGCCCTCTACGCTTTCGAGGTGCCGGCGCACTCTTCGAAGAAGCAGATTGTCCGCCTTGTCCACCTGAAGAACCGGAAGAACTGGAAGTTGAGGAAGATTGCCCGCTACTGCTGCTACTTCCACCGCTCTTCTTTCCACTCTTTCCGCTCTTTCCGCTTCCTTCTTCGGTGCTGCTATCACCCGACTCATTTCCGTGGCTTAGCTTTGTGGTATCTTCACCACTTGCCGTAGCCACCATAAGCTTTTCGATGTATGGATGAACAGCAAACAAGTTGTCCTTTCTCTTTTGGAGCAAAGCCCAAGCAGCCATTCGAGGCTCAGGCGGGCAGTCATGCATGAACTTCGAGAACTCTCGGGCTTGGCTGTCTTCAAGACTGTGCTCTTTCAGCCAATCGCCGAGCTTGTGCGTCAGTTCCACATATTGCTCGTTGGAAACGGCTTTTTGTCCCTTCGAAAGACGCTTCTTGGCCTTCTTCCAGTCCTTAAGGACATCCTCGGCCTTTACCTGACGCTCACGCTCCAGAACAAACTTGTTGTATTTTGCACCGGTTTCCGGTCCCAGGAAAGCACCGGCCATGATGTAAAGTAGGTGTCCCGGATCGTCCGCATCCAGAAGACCAAGCCGTTGAAGTTCCTTATCCAGCTTGAACCAAGCCCGGCGATCCGGATACTTCTTATTTCCTTCAAATGGACCCTTATGCTCCAGGCAATTCTGGTTAGCCCGAATGAATTCAATCGTTGCGGGATGCAAATGCGGCTCCGCATACTCCAAGAATTCTCCAACGGTCGGATCCAACTCGACCGTGACACCACGAGAAACCTCTGCCGGGTCGCTCTGGTTTACTTGATATTCATCGCCAACGTTTTCTGCGATAATAATGCGAGTGCCTTCATGCAGGCGATGTCCATAAAACAACTTGCTGTCTGCAAGCTGGAAAATAGCCTGCTTCACTGCCTCAATAGCTCGGTTTCGCTCATCCAGGAAGAGCATTACCGGCTCTTCGCAAGCCTTGATGAGCCAGTCACAAGGTAGAAACTGCGTTGCCGGTTGCTGTGTTCCAGCAACACCACCCGATTCGAGCCTAGGCAGGCCAATCGTATCACCTTCGGTCATCTGTGACAAACGACGCTCCACAACAGGGAGCCCGAGTTGTTCTGCACACTGATATACGGCTTCTGACTTACCAACAGCGTGTCGACCACGAACAACGACAGTAATGTCAGGAGACACCGATGTGACGAGCTGCTTGAAACCAGCCATTGATACAGGCAAACATTGCGTTACAGACATAATCCTTTCCTTTCCTTAAGAATAACTATTTCGTTCCTTTTTGTGCCGTTTGTTGGCTATGATTTTAGACTAACAGGTTTCTTACCCGTTTTGAACCTTTTTCACTACTTTACTTTAGCTAAACCATTAATTTCAGCATACTTGTCGTAAGATGCCTCAATCGTTTTGAGTTGCTGCTGAATTGACTTCAACACCCAACGAATATTGAAATATTCAAATACCCAATCCGGAGCCTGTTCCAAAAATTCATTAAGTAGCTCAAAACCTCTACTATCGAGCCGTTTCGCTATTGGCATTGACCATCGTCCAGGATTAAAAAGAAAAATAACTTGTCCGGTACCAGGTTCCTCATCATCAAGGTTTATGCTGATCTCAAAATCTCGACTCTTTGAATAGCCAAATTTACTAGAGGCCTCATAGCATTTTGCAATCCACTCATGAATTTCTATGGCTTGAAGAATGACTGCTTCTCGTTTCCAATGAACCGACTGGATACGACCTCCAATATCTTGAAAAAGTTGAGTAATTTCGTCGCCCTGTTTCGTTTTTGCACTCGTCCTATAAGGACCTTGTTCCATTTGTGATACAGTAGAGTCAGGTGGCGAAGACTCAATTATTGTTCCTTCTTCTTCTTCTTTTTATGCGCCCGAAGCCCAAACATTTATTTTCCTCTTTCAAAGGCTCTAATTACAGAATAGCAGATTTTTCTGATTTTTCAAACGATTTTTTCCTCAACAATTTCGCCAATTTACGAAAAACTATCCAAAATGGAAATTTTGGTTCAAAATCAAGCAGTTCCTACTTATACTACAAGGAAAGGATATTAGGTAGATTCAAAACCGACAGCACAGGTGGCACCTTAATCAGCAAGGGAGTTTTTGATGAGCAACACGACTAACAGCACGGCGCATGAGGGTTTGCCCGGGCAAGAAACAAACGAAAGCAAAAAGACCGACAAGGTTGTCAATACGAAGAAAGAGCTTCGGGATGAGATTATCCGTCATTTGATGGACGAAGAAGGAAAATCCCAAGAGGAAGCTGAAAAAGAAGCAGACGAGCGAATTGAGCAAGCTCAACAAGAAGCTGAAGAAGATGAGCAAGTCAGTGCTCGTGAATTCGATCACGATTTCC
>CAYXQY010000064.1:0-17988 GCA_964466525.1 uncultured Planctomycetia bacterium | reverse complement strand
ATCGCTCCATCGCTGCCGTACAGGACACCGCCGGTGCCGGGCATCGATCCGTCTTCGCCTAATTCCGAAGGACGGGGCGGTCGCAGATCATCGGTAAATGCGTCCGGATGGCCGTCGTGCCAGATCAGCTTCACCGATCCGCGCTCATCATTGGCCGGGAACTGAAACGTGATCCGCTGGGCCGGTGGGAATGTCAGCCCGTGCCGATCGGGGTTATAGTCGACCACCTCGGCCTTGATCGACTCGGGATAATCCAGGTCCAGGGCCCAGTACGCCGGATCCGCGACGTGGCACCACCAATCCCCAAGCCGACCGGTGCCGAACGGCCGCCAGCCGCGCCAGGAGCGGTGTACCCAGCTCGGGTTATAGGGTAGTTCCGGTGCCGGACCCACCCACAGGTCGTAATGCAGTGATTCCGGAACGGAATGAATCCGTCCCACCTGACCGAGCTGTTCCACCGTGGAGTAAAAGTCCCCTCCTACGTTGTAGTAAGACCACAAATGCACTTCGTTTACCTTACCAATGGCACCGTCCCGGATCCACTCACACAACCGGCGGATTTCGTGGGAGGAATGCCCCTGGTTGCCCAGCTGTGTCACCACGTCTGCTTCGCGGGCCGCCTTTTCGATTGTACGAATTTCTCGAACATCACGCGCAAGGGGCTTCTCGCAATAAACAGCCTTCTCGTTCCGAAGTGCTTCCATCACAATCGGGGCGTGTGTATGGTCCGGGGTGCCAACCATTACCGCATCAAACTGATCTTCCACCTCCGAAAACATCTGACGATAATCGGTGAACTGTCTGGCATCGGGATACTGTTTTAGGACTTTGGGGGCGTCATGATAGTTCCAGTCCACGTCGCAAACGCATGTAACACGCAAATTCGAATCTTTCGCCAAATTCTGCAGAACGCGATAGCCCCGACGCCCGACCCCAATAGCGGCCAGTCGAATGAGCCCATCGCCTTTTCCACCGTCGGGTGCAGCCAGTACATTGCCGGAACTGAGATAAGCCGTCCCAAGTCCGGCGGTCGTCATCTTCAGAAAATGACGTCGTGTTAGCCGCGGTTTGCTCATGGTACGGAAACGATAGTCAGGAGGCCAAAAACTCGACTTCTTTTATCGATTATAGACGGGCCATTTGATCGGGTCAAATTTTCCTTTGAAGTGCTCTTGCCTGCTGAGTGGCTCGGCCGAAACCGTCACTATTGAGTGTGACGGTCTCCCTGAGGGATAGGCGATAAGACCTTCGATTCATTTGATCATCCGATGTAAAATCAAATAGATTGAAAGGGTCCCCCGGAGAATTGCTGCAAACGACCTCAGTCGATTTCCATTGCTGTTTCCATGTTTCCGAATTGAAAAACAATCTTCTCAGGAGCTTATACTGTACAATTCAAAATACCAGAATATGAAGGATATCAAAGCAGCTAAAATCGGCCTCAAAAAAACCGTCAGCGTCATTGACGAGGCATTCAGCTGATGTTCTGGAGCATTCTTACCGGATATGACAATTTGATAAAAAGTTCTGGGTTGATCACGTTATCAAGATAAGGAGATGAGATAGATCAGAATCACGCCCCTTACTATTTCCCTTTTATCCAGGAAAACAATGTCAACCATCCCTTACGTACGAATTCTCGGCATAACGGTCCTGCTGGCGCTATTGGACTCCGCTACGGTCCTGCAGGCGCGGGACACCCCTGCTTTCGTGCGCGAAAACACGTTTGACGTCACCGAGGGTGTTCGGCCGGAAGTGGCCCCGGCGATTGATCCCCGGCTGGGACCGGAGGGGCGGGAGCTTCCGGCGCTGCGCTGGTATCCGTCGGCGCACCTTCCACCGGTGAGCGAACCCTACATCTTCCACTATTACGGTACCCCGCCGCCTGAAAAGGATGCGCCGGCGTACAACTCGAGAAGGACCAGCATGGTTGAGGTCGAGCAGCGGGGCATTCTGCCCTTGAAATGGTTTTATGGTCCGCAGAACCCGCATCGCACGGGAGCCGAAGGCTTTCGTGCTCAGTACCTGCGTGGCGCCCGGCGCCGGTTGCCGGCGGAACATCCCGACCACCTCGACGATCAGCAACAGCAGCTTGGCTTCGCCGTGGACGAGTGGCAGCGACCCAGGCAGGACGTCGAGGAAGGACACCCTCTTCACCCGGACGATCCATTCGGCCTGATTGGATCGATTCAGGGGATGATCGACGCGAAGGCACTCAATCCGGAACCGTTCATCGCGGTGTACTGGCGTGGTGAGAAATCAATTCGGCCCGCGCTCCGGCACGAGGCAGTGGACCTGCTGATCATCGAGGGTGCAATCCTCAAGCGCGGTGACCGCGCCCGGGAGGAAGGATATATCGACCGCACGATCTTCATGCATGGCTATCAGCATGGTGGCGACGACCTGGAGACGATCGAGCGGCGTATCCGCAAAATGCGTGAGCGCTTCCCCGAGATGCCCGGGATGGCGCTGTACGCCGTCGGCGACGTACCGGCCGGGAAACACAACGACGACCCGGAATGGCTGCTTGAATTCGATCGTCTGCTGCACCGGTACTTTATTCAACCGGCCCCGGACGTTCACTTTACCGCGCCGAACTTCGAGGCAAAGATACACTCCGACGCCGTTACGCTTGAGGCCGAGGCCAGTGGACAGAACGGTCGGGCGATCCGCAGCTATCGATGGTTTGTGGACAACCGTCTCGTGGCCGAGACGGACCGTCCGGTGTTTGAGTGGGACACGAGCCGGGAGTGGGAGGGTCGACACATGCTGACGGTACATGCGATTGACGAGGACTGGAACCGTTCCGCGGCACAGATCCCCGTTCGTCTGACTCGGCCGTAAGGTACCATTATGCGAGGTAATTGAACCGCTGCTTGAAGTTTTCAGTCGACAGAGGGTAACGAAAATACCCGGTAGAAGATGCGGTTTTTATGAAAGATTCACTTTTCCTGACCCTGCGTCAGTGCCAGGGAAGATGGGGCCAGGAGGTTTTTCCATTGTAGTTGGGTTGTTCGGGACCGGGTGTGGATCGGCCGCGTTGTACGTATCGCTTCAGAATGGCCTTCATGTTCTCCACCCGTTCCTGACGGTCCTCGGCGAGGTTGATGGATTCCTCTGGATCTTTCTTCAGGTTATACAGCTGAAAGGGGCGGAGTTTATGTGGATTGGGGGGGCTCCAGCCGCCGGACCCACGGCAGAACAGCAATTTCCACTTCTCCGTTCGCACCGCGTAAAATCCATAATACGAGTGACCGATTACGGCTTCGTGTATCGGTTCCTCCCGGGACGGATTGTTCATGAGGGGCAGAAGACTGAGACTGTCTTCTCCCGCGTCGGGGGGCAGCGTCCGGCCCAGGATCTCCGAGATGGTCGCCATCACGTCCACCTGTGAAACGAGCAGGTCCGAACGGGAGCCCGGCTTGACGTGGCCCGGCCAGCGCACGACGAACGGTACGCGGTGTCCCCCTTCGTAGGCGTCCGCTTTCCAGCCCCGCCAGTGTTCGCGGAGGTGGACCCCTTTTGATTCCAGCTGATCAAATTTCGCATTTGGCGCCGTGCCGTTGTCCGCGGTAAAAATCACAAGGGTTTCCTCCGCCTGGCCGGATTTTTCCAGTGCATCCAGCACCCGACCGACGGCCCAGTCAGTTTCGTACAACCAATCCGTGTAGCGAGTGATTCCCGTTTTTCCACGAAAACGCTCGGAGGGAGCGATGGGGGTGTGCGGGGACGTCATGGAAAAATACAGGAAGAACGGATTTTCACGGTCCGAACGGTTCCGGATATACTCCGCGGAACGGTTCGCCAGTTTCGGAAGCACCGCTTCGAACGACCAGTCTTCCACCGATGGACCTGGAGCAACCCCCTCCATCACACCTCCTTTCATCTTTGTTGTGATATTGCCCAGCACCCGGTCGTTTTCCCGCCAGGCGTACGGGGGCCAGTTGGGGACGTCGTCCCCGAAATAGTAGTCAAACCCGTGGTCCACCGGTCCGCCCGTGACCCGTCCATCGAAATCAATTTTGTTTGGATTACTCGTGGTCCCTCCGCCTTTTGCCGGCCAGTGCCACCCGAGGTGCCACTTCCCGAACATGGCTGTGTCGTATCCGGCCGTCCGGAGCAGTTCCGGCATGGTCAGACGTCGGTCTTTTATTAATGGCGGGTCCCACGTTCTAACGATACCGCTCTTCAGCCGCGTACGCCAGTGATACCGTCCGGTCAGTATGCTGTAACGGCTTGGGGTGCACACGCCCGAACTGGAATGGGCGTCGGTGAACATCATGCCCTGTCTCACAAGGCGATCGATGTTCGGGGTATCCATACCGAGTTCATCGTTGTAGGCCGACACCGCGTCGTAGCCCATATCATCGGCGTAGATGAGGACGATGTTGGGACGTGTATCCGCCTCGACAGCGCCGGAACATAAGGAAAAGATAACGAAAAACAAAATTGTTTTGTGAGATCTCATGCTGGTCAACACCTGCGGAAAATTGCTGCAATATGGGTTTGCTACGAAATGGGATGTGTCCACCATTGGAGGTTCACGCGTTTTTCTGCGGACATCGAAGAGAAGTGTTTACGGTACGAATTCGAATAGCAATTAGAAAAAATTTCGCCTGAACGCAGCAACATTCAACATCTGAAGTAGGTAAGCCGTTCGATGGACATGTGTCCCGGATTTATGAATCTGGTCCTCGAGTTTCTTAAACAGCATCCGTTTTCTGCACGAACGTCAACCGGGGCGACTTCATTTACAGGAGAAGGGATCATTCTTGCCTGTCGCTAATTCTATTCCAGTTTTTCAGATGACAGTGCGATCAGAAGCATTACAATAAAAATATTTTAAGCGCAAAAATGGATATGTTTATGGTTGGCGGGGAATCGGTTTAACGTCGGATTCGTTCGATGGTTTCTTCCACCGGTTGACGGGTCATGATTCGTCCGGTGAGAGCGAGCTCCGGAGCTTCGGGATGTGTTCGGCTCCTTCGGGGTGCAGCTCGCTTTCCATCAAAAGGATTTCGTCCACCCGCTGTTCCCCGAGTACGGTGTGCTGTTCCCGTTCCATAGCTTCGCGGTATGCCCCCAGTTTTCCTTTGTCGTTTACCCGGCCGAGGGTCACGTGAGGCACGAAATCCCGACGTTCCCGGTCCACGTTCACCTGTGTCATGGTGCGGTCCAGCTGTTTGAAGCAGGATTGCAGCTGTCCATCTTCCGATAGATCGTCCACGCCCGCCCAGAAGACGCTCGGTTGCCCGCGCTCGGGAAATTGACCCACCGACTGGAACCGCAGGGTGAACGGATGGTGTTCCCCTGCGCAAAGTTTGACGAGTTCCTTAATTTCGTCGAGCTGCCGGTCCGGGCAGTCCCCGAGAAATTTCAGGGTGATGTGCATCTGATCGGGATCGGTCCAGCTCACGCCGCCCACCTGCTCGGCAAGCCGATCCTGCAGGCGTCGGGCGTTTTCGACGATGTCCGAATGGAGTTCTATAGCTGTGAACAGGCGCATTGGCTTTTGGCTTCCGGTGGGGTCGAGGTTCGTGACAGGACGAAATTATAACGGATGTTACCGGACGGGTCGAAGGGTGGTATTGGACGGACCGTCCCCTTACCAGAACCACGAAACCCGTAAGTGTTTGCAGGAGCCCTGTAGCTACGGTCGTTCGTTGCATCTTTTAAATGGATTTCCTGCCCGCTTGAACCATAACTTTTTCTCTTCGAAGTTCGAACGTTCGAAAGGTCTGCCGGTATTTCTTCGAAAAACATGTTCTGATCGGATGTTGGATACACGGGTTGCTTTTCCGATCTCAACGGGCGTTCAATTCGATCTAATGACGGGGTGTGATGACACGGTTCGGATTCGATCCAGTTTTTCGGATGGTGTTTGAGCTGATCCAATCAAACCGACCGTCGAACCTCGCGAGTGCGTAGTCAGTTTTTAGCGGCTTATTATGTATGATAGATTAAAGCATTCCGTCGATGACATTCTGTTTTTCGATAAACTACGTGTTCAGGATTTATCGGGTTCAGCAGCAGGGGAACGGCGGTGACATGAGATCTATTGAATGTTCGTCCGGTTTATGACCATGAGCGGTGTGGGTTGTGTTTCAAGGTCAGGAAGGTCGACGGATGCATGTCCTGCAATTTTCTCATCATTAATTTCCGGGAAAACCGATGAGTGATTTATCCAGTAGAGGTACTGAGCAGGTGCTCTGCGAAGTGTGCGCCGTACAGATCGATAAGATTTCGGAGGCGAATCTGTTGTCCGAACACGATTTATTTTTGCTGAAGACCCCCCACCGCGTACATAATGTCAATATGCCGGTCAAGATGGACGACGGTGAGGTTCGGATGTTCCCGTCCTTTCGCATCCAGTACAACAGCGGACGGGGGCCGACGAAAGGCGGCCTCCGTTTCCACCCGGACGTGAACGAGGAGGAGGTGGAGGAACTTGCCTTTATCATGACGCTGAAATGTGCGGTGGTTGACCTGCCGTACGGCGGGGCGAAAGGGGGCATCACCGTGGATCCGGGTGACCTTTCTGAACTGGAGCTGGAGCGTCTGAGCAGGACGTACATTCAGGAGTACTTTCCAATGATCGGTCCTCATCGGGATATTCCGGCACCGGACGTGAATACCGGTGCGGAGATCATGGGTTGGATGCTGGACGAGTACGAACAGATTGCCAACCAGCGTGCGCCGGAAGCGATCACGGGCAAGCCGATCGCTCTCGGCGGTAGTCGGGGGCGAAATTACGCGACGTCCCTTGGTGGTGCATTTGTACTCGATCAGTTCATGGACCACCGGTCTCTCTCTCCCGAACAGCTGACCGTGGCGATTCAGGGGTTTGGGAACGTGGGCTCGCATCTGGCGAGGTTTCTGGACGAACGGGGCTTACGCGTGGTGTCTGTGAGCAATTCCGATGGGGCGATTTTTCAGTCCAATGGGCTGGATATCCCAACTCTTCTGGAATATGCCAGAGAAAACCGTGTACACACGTTTCCTGATGCGGAACGGATAACCAATGACGAACTACTTACGCTGGACGTGGACCTTCTTGTCCCGTCCGCACTTGAGGATCAGATTCACCAGGGAAACATGGATGAGATCCGGGCGGATGTGATCGTTGAAATGGCAAATGGCCCCGTAACGCCCGCAGCGGACGATTATCTTGAAGAGGTGACGATTCTTCCGGACATCCTGTCCAATGCCGGTGGGGTGACGGTCTCGTATTTTGAGTGGTTACAGAACCTGGACAGGGAGCACTGGCGAGAAGAAACCGTCAACGAGAAGTTGAAGACATACATGATAAACTCATTTCAGGACGTCCTTCAGGTGCGAGAGAACAAAGGCTGTTCCTGGCGAAAAGCCGCGTATACCCTGGCTATCAGGCGAGTCCTTCAGGCAGAACGACGTCGCGGGAACCTCGCCTGATTTGGGGTGGACCGGTCACGGACACGTAGAACAGGGGCGGTCTGCTATTTCAAAATTCTCGGTGTGACGACCCAGGCGACTTCTTCTGATGAACGGATGTCTCGTGCTGAGAAAAGGGTGCTGCCGATCGTCCGCGTTTTCTGATTGGTTGCGGCAAGCAACACAGACTGGCCCGACTGCACCCGCACGGTGGTTTCAAGTTCATGGAGGGTAATGGATTGACCTCCGGGTCGAGCCAGCGAAGGAATGATTTGCAGGCGAAGTTCCGGGCCCCGTTCGATAATTTCGGGCAGCACCCGCAGGTTTACGCCCGTAATCTGTTCTGAATATCGGGTAAGAACTTCTGTTCCCTGTGGTCCGTAAATGAGGATCGAACCGGGCAAGAGTTGCCGTGAAACCTCCTGGAGCCGTAGCTCGGCCGGGTGTTTGTTGAGGGTTGTGATCACCTGTCTGGAACTCGATCTGGTCGTGCGGTTTGATTGTTTGAACAGGACGGATACGTCTACGTCAAGTCGGGCGACCCCTACGCGAAGGTCGTTCTGTGTCAGCGGCGAACCACCGGCCGAGACGCTTCCACCGGACACCCGCCAGTTCACGCCCGCTTCCTGCAGCCGATGGCGTTCGATCACGGCGGACTCCATGGTTACCCGAACGTTCCAGTTCTCCGGGTTATCGCTCACGGATCGCGGGTTGTCCGTGCCCTGCTGGAGGTCTTCCGGAGTCGGTATATCGGGATCAGTGCGTCGTTCCGACGGACCACAGTGGACGAAAGGCAGGAGAACGAACAACAGGAAAATGTAGCAGAACGCATGTATGTATTTTGGTATGCTCATATCAGGGTTACTCGGGGAAAAGGACTTTCTGGGCGGTTCGGTACCGGCCTTCTCTGCGGGAGCATAGTTTGACGCCGATCCCGATCAGCCGGACGTTGCGGGGATCGGTCGTCCAGAGATGTTTGACCAACGCGGCAAAATGGTCGCGATCAGGGAAGCCGGCACGTTTTCGCTCCCGGGTGACCTGGTCAAAATCGGCGTACTTCATCTTGACACGGACGCCGTCAATTCGTTCGTTCCCTGGTTCCGCCTGTGTCCAGCGTTCCGAAAACGTCCGGTACAGGTGATCAAGCGCTGTCAGCACCTCCTGTTTTGAGGTGAGGTCCTCCGAGAACGTCCGTTCGACGCTCAATGATTTTCGTTCCCGATCGTTGCTGACCGGGCGATCATCCTGACCCCGGCATAGACGGAACAGTTTGAGTCCCCATTTTCCGAATGTATCCAGCAGGTCCCGTCGAGAGCACTTCTGGAGGTCACCACAGGTTTCAATACCGAGTTCGTGCATCTTTTCGAGTGTGGCCGATCCCACGCCCGGAATCCGTTCAATGGAAAGATCACACAGAAACGAGGGAACGTCTTTCGGTGATACGGTTTTCTGGCCGTCGGGCTTGTTCCAGTCGCTGGCGACCTTGGCAAGGAATTTGTTTGGGGCGACGCCGGCGGAGGCCGTTAACTGGCGCTCTTCACGGATGCGTTCTCGAATTCTCCGGGATATTTTCGTCGCACTTCCACCGCACGCGTCCACGTCCGTCACGTCAAGGTACGCCTCGTCCAGGGAGAGCGGTTCAATGCGGTTGGTGTACGAGCGGAAAATGGCCCGAATGGCGTCGCTCTCCGTCCGATACCTGTCGAAACGGGGGGAAATCAGGTTCAGGTCCGCGCATTTCTTTACGGCACGACTTGATGGCATGGCGGAGTCAATTCCGTATTTGCGGGCCTCATAGTTCGCGGTGGCAATCACACCACGTCCTTCGGGCGAGCCTCCCACGGCTACGGGGGTTCCCCGTAGTGACGGATCGTCCCGCATCTCCACGGCGGCGTAAAAGCAATCCATGTCCACGTGGATGATTTTTCGCGTATTGTTTTCACCGGGCGTGTCCGGATTCATATCGTACTTCGACCCATCAAACAAAAATTGTACCACACGGGCCTGTAACAGACAGTGGGCCAGTTTCGATGAGGTCTCTGCTCCCCTGTTTCGACGACGTACCGCGGAAGATAGACGCGGACATCAAAATCCATATGCGAAACTCCACAGGAGCTATTAGAGCGGGTTTCAATTAAAGCCTTCCCTATACGTCGAGGTCCTTGAAACGCCGGGCCTGATTCTGAATGGCGGGTTCGGACGCAAGGCGCTCGATGCTTGACGCGCCGAAAAATCCGACCACCCCCTCCGTGTTGTCGAAAATGTATTGTGCGTCCTCGGGTTCCGCGATCGGACCGCCATGACACAGTACCAGACGATCCGAATCAATCTCATGTACGGTGTCGGCGATTTCCTGCACACGGTCGGCGGCTTCCTCAAGGGACACCGCCGTCTCCGCGCCGGTATCTCCCTTAGTGGTCGTGTTCATGTGTGCCACGATTACGTCTCCTCCCGCGTGGGTCATCTTTTTCGCTTCGTCGACGTTGAATGCGTAGGGGCAGGTCAGGAGGTTCCGTTCATGAGCCAGTTCGATCATTTCTACTTCCAGGTCAATACTCATCCCGGTTTCCTCCAGGGTCTGACGGAAGTGGCCGTCGATCACTCCGACGGTTGGGAAATTCTGTACCCCTTCGAAACCAATCTCCTTGATCTTATCCAGGAAATTCGGCATCTGTCGAAACGGATCGGTCCCGCACACGCCCGCAAGAACCGGGGTGTCCTCGACGACCGGTATGACTTCCCCGGCCATTTCCTGTACGATTTCATTCGCGTCACCGTACGGAAGAAGCCCCGCACAGCTTCCTCGACCCGCCATCCGGAACCGTCCGGAGTTATAGATAATGATGACGTCCACCCCACCGCGTTCGGCAAATTTCGCGGATATGCCGGTTCCGGCACCGGCTCCGATGATGGGTTTCTCCTGTTCTACCTGTTCGTTTAATCTATGAAGTGATTCGTCGTACGGTATTCGAGACATCACTGAACTGTTTCGTATTGAAATGCAACAAACGGGCGATGTATGAAACGTTTTGTCGTCGTTCGGGGTTCAGCAGTTCTTGGTGCTCTTCCAGTTCGCAAGCAATTTTTCTACCAGCAGGTTGGCAAACGAAGGATCGTTGATATGCACCTCGGAAGCAACGATTTCAATGGAGGGGTCAAGGTTTTCTTTCAGGGCATCAAGCAGAGCCCGGTCCGCCTCGGGATCATGAAAGGGTTCTCCTTCACGATCGATCATACTTACGCCCTTGAGTGGGAGTACAACCGAGGTTGGACCCGTCGACAGGTTCACTTTTTCCGCGATGCGTTGGCCTATTTCCGTACATTCCTCCCGCGTCGTTCGCATGAGTGTTACATTGGCATTATGCCTGTACAGGTTTCGATCCCGGAACTCCTCAGGTACAGTGTCCATCGCATGAAAATTCACCATGTCCAGGGCTCCACATGAAATGACCTGCGGTAGTCCGTTCTTCGCCGCGGCTTCAAGGCGGTGTTCCCCGGCACTTAACACGCCGCCCACCACCTCGTCGCACCATTCCGTCGTCGTAATGTCCGCTACCGCATCGAAGTATCCGTCCTCGATCAATCCTTCCATCGAACGGCCACCGGTTCCCGTGGCGTGGAACACCACCACTTCAAATCCTTCGTCTTCCAGCTGTTCCCGCACCGAGTTGACACACGGAGTCGTCACGCCGAACATGGTTGCGGCGACAAGCGGTTTGTCATCCGCGTCGGAGGGTACTTCCTGATCGACCATTCCGCTGATCGCACCGGTCCCGTTCGAAAGGATTCTGCGCGATATACGGTTTAAACCGGCGATATCCACCACGGAATACATCATCGTGATGTCCTTGCCGTCCACGTACGATTCCACGTCCCCGGATGCCACGGTTGAAACCATCAATTTGGGAACACCCACCGGCAGCTCCCGCATGGCGGCGGTGATGATCTGGGTTCCACCTCCACCCCCGAGTCCGAGTACGCCGTCGAATCGTTTCTGCGCGTACATCTTTTTCGTCAGGTGCCGCAACCCCTCCGTCATCACGTCCATCGCGTGCCCGCGGTCTTCCTGATCGCGCAGTGCGTCAAGCGATTCGCCCCCCGCTTCCGCCACCTCCGCCGCGGAGACGTCCGGTTCAAATAGGGGGTCCCCGAGTACTCCCGCATCCATGACGAGCGTATCCTGTCCCCTATCGTGGATCTGTTTTTGCACAAACCGATATTCTTCCCCTTTCGTGTCCAGGGTTCCGATTAGCAAAATCCGGTCGTTCATCTCAGTTTCTAACTCAACAGTTCACCAACGAGTAATAACGGGTGGAAGTTGCCGGAACAACACGAACGCTGAGCTTTACGCTCACTTGAAGAACCGGTAACTTTCCTCCCCTCAGGAGCATGTTACCGAAAAGAGTAATAAAATTGAATGTTCGTCATGTGAGGGGTTATTTAGACCCTCTCCGAAAAGTTTGCCGCATACCTTTGTTATTTCTCGTCGACAATGCACTTTTTTCGACATTGTCTTCTCAAAATGCTTTGTTATGCACCAAAAATCGGACGCTGAGTACGCGCCCCATTTTCGGAGAGGGTCTATTTAACAAGAGTATTCATTTTTCTTCAAGTGTCCTCTTTTGCTATCCATTTGTTGACAGGAGAAGACCTGACCGGAAATCACGGGTGTAAAATGTCCGGAAGCAACGGTTATCCGGTATCATGAACGTTCTGTTCGGCGGATTCGTGAATGACCAGTTCGGGTTGACCATACTGCCTTCGCAACCAGTTGACCGTGGTCCGGACCGCTTTCTGCGTGATGATCCAGCGTTCAATCTTCTGTTTTCCGGGGAAGTCCAGAAGGATCAAACCGGCCAGAATCGCCAGTACTCCCTGTCCCGGCAGAAACAGCATGAGCACACCGGAAAGAATGAACACCAGCGCAAAGAAATTTTTGAAAATGAGTCCGGTCCGGTACCAGAACCCCCCCTTCTTCAGACGAACGTGAAGCGGTTTTTGATCACGCTGAAGAAAATCCGGCGGTAGACGCAAAAGGATCCAGACGGCCCCCGGAAGAAACACAAGCACCATGAACAGAGACAGGCCAATCCCCCACCAGAACAGAGGCGAGGAGAACAGAAATTGAACAATTACATCCATCCGCATATGCATTCCTGTTGTCAATGAAAGTTGACCTGTGGATTTCGAGGCACCAAAAAGCATTATAGTAAGCATTTTTCGTCCTTAACACCTCGGTGGAGCCTTTACACCCGGTCACGTCCGGAACGGTTTTTATCTGCAGAGGTCCGTTCCACCGGAGCGGGCCCCGGGTGTTCTGGACCATGGTACGGGCGTTTCTCACTCCGATGAGACTCATCACGAATTCCGAAAATATTGTAATTGTATTTTGAGGGGGTATGAGGTTTACATAACTATCCCTCCGATCAGAAATACGCCCGGGGAGGATTTTAAGTGGCGGATCAGTTATAATAAGGAATATATCATGCAAATTACGTTTTTTTCAGGCTCATATACCCATTCGATGAGGGACCGATTCCTCGCTTCCCATGGCTTATAACATTTTTTCCGTTTTCGACTGGGGTGGTTTTATTGTTCTATCCAGTGCCCTGACTGTTATTATTGAGCTAATCACCATCCTACTCCGTTTCGGTTGTAATCTGCGCTCTCAATCCAACCTCCGTTTTCTCGGTTACCTCACGGGAGGCGTTCGTATCCATCATATGAATGCTGGAATCATCATTTTTATGATCGTTCCGTTTCTTCAGATTCCGTTGTTCTGGCAACAGGCCGTGCTGGCAGCGGGAGCGGCACTTGTCCTGTCCGACCTGATTCACCATTTCCTCGTTCTGTGGCCCATCACCGGTTCACACGAATTCGACCTGACCTATCCGGATTGATCAACGGTGCAGCCCGGGTTCCGTTATCTCATCTTCCGTCTCCTCAGGAATAGATGGAACTGGTCCTTGATTTTCTCACCTCCGTTTACGAATACGTCCTTGTTTTTGGAGGGGTGTGTCTGGTTGCGTTAAACGCATCTGTTACCGGTCATATCCTGCTGACCAAGGATAATACACGGGCGGCAACGGGCTGGATTGGACTGATCTGGTTTTCCCCGCTCGCCGGGCACCTTCTTTATTTTTTGCTCGGAATCAACCGCATCGAGCGGCGTGCAAAACGGACGTATGGAACGTCACGTACCGACGTCGAACGAACTGACCCGGCGAATATCATAAACCGGCCGGAGGAAGAGGTGGATCCAGGATCCCTTGCCCGGATCGTCGGAGCCGTTTCTCAGCGTGAACTGACACGGGGTAATGGGGTGACACCGCTCATCAATGGAAATGAAGCCTATCCGGCCATGCTCGATGCAATCCGTTCCGCGGAGGATTCAATCACTCTGTGTTCGTATATTTTTGACAACGACCACATCGGGGATCAATTTGTCGCGGCACTCGGGAACGCCCTCGATCGGGGTGTGCAGGTTCGCGTGCTGATTGATGACGTTGGAGCCCGACACTCCTTCCCCACGATCACTACGAAATTACAGGCACGAAACGTCCCGGTCGCTCGATTCATGCAGACCTGGCTTCCCTGGAAATTTCGGTACCTCAACCTGCGAAATCACAGGAAACTCCTGGTCGTCGACGGTCAGGTAGGATTTACGGGCGGGTTAAATATCAGTGGTGAGTACATGCTGGACGATCCGGATACGTCCGCACGTGACCTGCATTTTCGACTGGAAGGGCCCGTGGTGAACCATCTTCAGAATACATTTTCCCAGGACTGGTCCTTCGCCACCGGTGAAGAACTGGACGGTTCCCCCTGGTACAACGAGCAACGATCCCCCGGAGATGTTCCCGCCCGTGGCGTGACCGCCGGTCCGGATGAATCGTACGACACGCTCCGGATGTCGTTTCTCGGAGCCGTCTCCCGCGCCGACGAGTCGGTGCAGATCATTACCCCGTATTTTCTTCCCGACGAGGAACTGATCAGTGCCCTTCACCTTGCGTCTCTGCGTGGTGTAAATATCGAGATACACCTTCCGGAGGAAAATAATCCACGACTCGTGCAGTGGGCATCCCAGGCCACTCTGGAACAGGTGCTCCGACATGAATGCAACGTCTTTCTGACACCGCCTCCCTTTGACCACACCAAACTTATGGTGGTGGATAAAAAATGGGTTTCTTTTGGCTCGACAAACTGGGATCCACGCAGCTTTAAATTAAACTTCGAATTTAACGTGGAATGTTACAGCGCGGAGCTTGCTTCCGATCTCCAATTCCTCTTTTCGTCTCGGCGTGAACAGGGAGAGAAAATCACACTCGACCGGTTCCGAAAACGTTCACTGTTTTTCAAGCTCCGTGATCGAGCCGTCCGACTTCTGTCTCCTTATCTGTGACGATGCAAAAAGGAGGATCCCGTTGAGAATTTCTGTTTCTTCGTTCTTTTACAATTATCTGTCGTGATTTCCTGCGTTGAAATCGCGCGCAGAATCACATCACTATGGACCTCGGGAGCGCAGCCCACTTCTGGAGGTTGTTTGAAATTTCCCTCTGGCCGGGAAGTAGCCGGTTCAGGAACGGGTTACTCCACGTCGCATTCAATATCCGTTTCGTCGTCGAGCTTTGATTGCCTGAGAATCTCCTTTGATCGCTCCACCTCGTCGGCCGGAACGACCACACTGACTTTTGCCGGTGCCTCCGCCCGGAACCCGGCTGCCTGTGTACCGCCCGTGGATGCTCGAATTCCGCGATCGGTCAGGATGCCCTTGATAAGTTCCGCCTCCCATTCCGTGGATACTCGGACCAGTACTTCCGTCTCTTCAAATTCTACCATTGCCGTGTTGGGAAAAGAGATGAACACTTTTACTTGTTATATCCTGTATTAACCTGGGGATCAATTCCAGGGGGGTTGAAGAGGGAGGATTTTTCGTAAACATCCGTCTGGCTGAATGCCTCCGATGTCGGTAAAAAAAGGTTTCGATAATAGATACCAGTCCTGGAAGCGGGGTGTTTCGGCCGTCTTCCGGAAAAGTTGACGTGGCCTGCGAAGGGGCATTCACCCTAACGTAGGGAGGAAAAGATACGTCAGACCCGGGTTCCGGGAATCAGCGCGGTAAGACGAAGCGTGCTCGCAAACAGCGCATTGATGCAGTGACGGAGGCACTTAACGCTCTGGACACATCATGCGGCGGACCGGCCTTTTCTACCTATGGAGCGAAATGCCTTTTCACATGGAGGTCCCGGGCATGCTTACAACTAAATATAAGATGGCCTTTTTCCCCTCATTTCACCTGTGTCACAGGAATTCGGGCCGGTAAAGAAGTTTATTTCAGCATCTCAATCAGCTCTTTTTGATTCTGTTCCTTCGCGAAATCGAGTGCGGTGTCGTTGTCCGAATCCTTAATGTTCGGATCCGCTCCATGGTCCAGCAGTATTTCTGCCACTTTGGTGTTTCCTTCCGTGGCGGAAAACATCAGCGGAGTAAATCCTTCTTGGTCCCCCTGCTTGTTCGGGTCCGCCCCGTGTTCCAGCAGCAGTTTGACCGTCTTCGGGAAGGAGCCCGTCGAGGAGTACATCAGAGCCGTTCGTCCGTTTCGGTCTTGCACATCGACCGTTGCACCGTTCTCCAGGAGCAGCTGAACGACTTCCAGGTGTCCATTATACGCGGCAAGCATCAGGGCGGTTTGTTGGTTTCTTGATTTCACATTCACGTCCATTCCTTTTTCCAGCGCTTCACGGATTGTCTCCACGTCCCCACCGTGCGCCGCTCGAAACCAGTTCATTTTGTTGATGGGAGGTCCTTCCGCTTTGCTCTGATTTGTTCCTCCCGTGTTTTCGTCGGCGGATGATGCGCTGTCGGAAGATTCGTTTTCCAGCGACTTCGATGACCATTTCTTGATTTTATTTTGTGGAAGCACCCCCCAGTACACGCGTATGTCCCGAAGTTCACCATCGAATGCCAGGTCCCCGGATTGGGAGCCGACACGGGACCCGGCGTCCGCACCGATCGTCAGGTCGTCACCGGGGTTCCTGAGAATAAAGTGCCCTTCGGATGAGGCAAGGTGTTTTCCGTTTCTGTAGATGTGGAGTTGTGCCTCTTTGTCCAGCACACCGGTCAGGTGTACGGGTTTGTTCAGTTCAATTTGTTCCTCTGCAACGACCGTCCGAAGATTGCCGTTCGTTCGTACGGCGAAGGCGGGTTTTCGATCCTTGATGTACAGCATGTAACCGAGGGATTGTCCTCCGCGGGAGATGATGGCTCCGTTTGGTGACGAGGCGGTCACCGTAGCTCCCACGGAAATGGGTTTTCGGCTCGGATCAAGGTCCTGTGGCGGTTCCTGGTCTCCGTTTTTGAGCTGCAGCACCTTCTCGAGTTCCACAGCCTCAATGGTCTCCCGGATATGTTCTTTCTGCACTCGCTGAACAATTTGACCGGTGGACTCTTCGGGATTGGTATCCCCATACCGCTCCTGAAGCTGGTTTAACTTCTTCTTCAACCGCTTCTGGACGTCGGCGTAATCGGGGTCCCCGTATACACTGTTCAGCTGTTCCGGGTCGTTTTTTAGATCGAACAGTTCCCACTCGTCAATCTTATAGTAGTAAGCGAGCGTGTACCGCTTCGTGCGGATTCCGTAATGGCGCTGGACGGCGTGTACGGCGTTCGCCCCTTCGTAATAGTGGTAGTACATCGCGTCCCGCCAGTTCTCGGGTTCGTTGCCCTTCAGAAGGGATACAATTGATCGGCCCTGCATTTTTTCCGGAACGTCCACACCGGCAAGCTCGAGCAGAGTGGGGGCAAAGTCGAGGTTCTGTACGATGTGTTTATCGACCGATCCTTCCTCCACCTGCCCGGGCCAGCGAACGATCAGGGGCTGACGAAGCGATTCCTCGTAGATCCATCGCTTGTCAAACCAGCCGTTCTCTCCGAGAAAGAAACCCTGGTCTGCGGAGTATACGACGATTGTGTTTTCGGCCAGTCCCGACGCCTTCAGGTACGACATGAGGCGGCCCACGCTGTCGTCGATTCCCTGGATCACCCGGAGGTAATCCTTAATGTATCGCTGGTACTTCCACCGGGTGAGCTCCTTTTCCGACATCTCCTCGTAGTGTTTCCGGAGATATTCGTTTTCATCCCGGTATGCCTCCAGCAAGCGCTTTTCCTGCTTCTCCGTTAGGTTATTTCGGTTCACAACTCGATTCCAGTTCGTCGAACCGCCTCCTGGCGCTTTTTTCACCTTCAGATCCCACCCCCACATCATATGATCCGCAATTTCCATTTCCTGGTTCCCTGCAGCAGAAGTGAGCCCGTCGTAGTCGTAAAACAGGGAATCCGGTTCCGGCAGGTCCCGACCGTCGTAGACGTCCAGCTTATCCGGGGCGGGAACCCAGTTTCGATGCGGCGCCTTGTGATTCATCATGAGCATGAACGGTTGATCGGTTTTACGCCGTTCTTTCAACCAGTTCAGGGTGCGGTCCGTAATGATGTCCGACGTATGACCGGTGTAAGATTGATCTTGTCCCTTTCGTCGCATGGTCGGGTTGTAGTACGGGCCCTGTCCATACAGTACTTCGT
>CAYXQY010000063.1:0-18112 GCA_964466525.1 uncultured Planctomycetia bacterium | reverse complement strand
GATAGAGAAAGGAATGATCGAACGACGGGAATTCCGGGAGGCCCTGCCGGATCATAGCGCGGAAGAGCCAGACGAAGCGGATCAAGAAGAGGGAGGATGACCTACGTCCGACGGTACACGAGCCGGATATGCGCCGTAGAGGCGCTTCTGGAGGGAGGCACAAGTTTAAGTTCATGGTTTGTTCGCCTTCATTTGTTGTTACGCGAAATAACCTGCTGGAAGAAAGACGCGATCCTGTTCTGACCTGCATGAAGGATTAACATTTTATTGTTCGAAGGACAACGAACGTTCAGAAAATTGGTCGTTGCTTGTTCGTGTCGGTTGTCATGCTGCATCTCATTCAGGAATGGGTACCGCGTGTTTCTTCCCGGGTGTCACGTTATAAATTAGTGGATTCGGGATGAATGTATGATATTACGGGTTGATGCACGTGGTCCGGGAAGCGACCAGATTTCGTACAGAATCGGCAACCACCCAGACCGGCAACTGATACGACGTGAGGCTGAAGCACTCGGTCGACTCTGGTTTCCTCAATACGAGGAGGAACGGTCCTCTTTTATCCTGCATGTTCGATCCAACATTCCTCCTATACCGGATCGTCTCAGATCGCCGTCCATTCGTTATCGTGAATGGCATCGATTTCCCGAATGGATTAAATCGTTCCTCGGAAAAGCTATTCGTGAGACGGACCCGGTTCCGGAAGGAGGGGAAACCCCTGAATACCGTGTAAAAATCGGGGTGCTTCCGGATCCAATTCAGCTTGACGATACACTGATTGATCTTTTCGATCGAGTAGATTTCGAACTGGTTGAATCCTCCGGGAAAGACGGAGTGATCCACCGATGGCTCCGGTTGCGGACGGAGGAACTGACGTTTTCCGGCGTGCTGCGGCGGCTTGCGATCCTTGTACCGGGGTTGTTTGGCGTTCATCGAACCGACCTCGAAACGAAGGGGTATGCCGATCTTCTGGAGACCCTTCGAGGAACCTGGTTCAACCTTCATCCATGGAAAGGGTTTCTGACCAATCGATTTTTGGCCTTCCAGGAATCAGCCACGGGAAAGAATCCCGGAGGGGAGGCGTTGTCGATAGGTCGTCAGCGGACGCTGTATCAGCAGCACCGGGAGCTGTTTGACAGGCTGGGAGAGCGAATTTCGAACATTGTGGAGATACCGTTGACGGCCGAGGATCAGGAAATGTGGGTCGTGAATGCGCGAGATGGAATGATCCTTCCCGAGCTGGATCAGCTGACGGATGAGTTTTCCATACACCTTATTGAAGGAAGCCAGAATGAACTCCAGCGCTTGAGGCAGCGGGTGCAGCTTCTGAACACGACCGGAACGCTGGAGTCGGACCTGGACGCGGATCAGATCCACTGGTGTCCGGCCGGTTTCCGGTTTCCTCGATTACATGATGCAAATGTGATTCTCTGGTCTCCACGACACGGCGAGTTGAGCGGGGATATGATTCAGGAGGTGTCCCATGAAATGTTGTCCGTGTACGCTCCGGATCGTCTCGTGACATGGGTATTTTCAGGGGAGGGTTCGGTGTTTGTTCCGGATGTGGAGCGGGTTCGCGATGAACCAAGCGGCTTGCCGGTGGACGAATCCAGCTGGCGATCCACCTGGGAACGGAAAGCACGGGAGAAGGGATATGACGATCAATGGCACGAACTTGAGTTCAGTGAAACCATCGGACGGTCTGAGAAAGCAATCATCGGGCGATTTACAAAATAAGGGGTCATGGAGAACAGGTCTCAGCTTTATATTCCGGTTGATGCACTGGTTTTGCTTATCGGACCAACCGGTAGTGGGAAATCGGATTTCGCCGGCCGCCACTTTCGTTCGTCAGCCGTCATTTCGGACGAGGACTGTCGGGAATGGGTCAGTGATGATCCGTTGAATCAAACCGTGTCCCGAGAGGCGTTTCACGTGATGATGACGATCGTTAACCACCGGTTGCAGATGGGGCGGCTTACGGTGATTGATTCGCCCGCATTGAATCCGCGGGTCCGCGAGCAATACCGGCAGCTTGCGGATGAACATGAACGGCCGGTCATAACGATCGTGTTCGATACGCCACTGGACCGGTGCAGGGCAAGAAACAGACAGCGGGATTTGTCCGTGGCGGATCAGGTGGTGACACATCAGGTGGACGTTTTTCAGGATCAATTGGATCAACTCAGGGACGAGCCGTACGATCAATTGCACGTTCTGCAACCGGAAGACAAGGAAACCTCATCGGTCCGGTTGCAGAATCATCAGGTTCGCGTAGAGGACGAGGGGCCGTTCGATGTAATTGGAGATCTTCACGGATGCCTTAACGAATTGAAACGTCTGCTGGAGCGGCTCGGGTATGAGCGGGATCGAAAGGGATATGTACATTCGGAGAATCGGAAGGCGGTCTTTCTTGGTGACCTGGGGGATCGAGGGCCTGACAGCGTGGGGTGTCTTGCACTGGTTCTGGACATGGTTGAACAGAATCGGGCGTATTACGTGCCGGGAAATCACTGTGAAATGCTGTACGAGTACCTCACGGGTGAGCGGGAAGAACTGGTACATGGGTTGCAGACCACTGTTCAGGAGTTGAACGAACTTCCGAAAGATCAGCGGGGAGAACTCACGGATCGTTTTCTGCGTATGTATGAAACAGCACCGCCTTACCTTGTCCTTGACGGAGGAGATCTGGTCGTTTCCCATGCGGGAATACGGACGGATGATATCGGAGATGTAAACGAACGGATCGTTGACTTCTGCCTTTATGGGGACACCACCGGAGAGACCGGCTCGTACGGATATCCTGTACGGCGTGACTGGGCTCTTGCCCATCGCGGGGACCCCCTCGTGGTATACGGGCATACCCCCTCGGCGAAAGCCATGGAGGTGAATGGTACGGTGAATATTGATCAGGGGGCGGTGTACGGCGGATATCTTTCCTCGTATTGCTATCCGGAGGGCGAGTTTGTGAGTGTGAAGTCCGAGGAAGCGTATCACCCGGACCCCCCTTCGGACGTGGTGTCACATCAGTTTAAACGGGCCGATAAACGCCACCACCTTGATTTATTCGACCGGGAGTTTACCTTTTCCCCCGCCGGGGATGAACAGATACACATCTCCGAGCAGGTCGTTCGACGCGGGCTGGATCGGGTGTCACGTTCGGACGTTTCGTTAAACCAGCTCGTTTATCTTCCGTCCGAACCGGCACGGGCCATGCCCGCAGAGGGTCACGAGTCGAACGTTTCGGATTGCTGTGAGGAAATGGTGGCTCACTTTGAAGATCACGGGATACAGAAGGTGCGCGTGCTTCGTGAAGCGTCCCCCATGACCTCCTGTGCGGTGGTGTGCTGCCGTAATGAAGAGGTAGCCCGAACACGATTCGGTACCTCGAACCAGACGCTCGTCTGGAGTAACAGGGGGAGGGCCGTAACTCTTCCGGACCCGCAGAAAAAGGAATTACGGGAGCGAATTTTTGATATGCCCTGGTTGATCGAACAGGAGGTATGTGTGATTGTGGAGGGCCTGCTGTATGATCCGACGTCAGGGGAAGAGATGAATCACCGTGAGTGGATTCACCGTGATCGGTTTGAGCTTGAGGAAGTTGTGAGTCGTCTGGAGGAGGCCCGGTCACGAGTGGGGGCCATCGAGGCCGTGCTGGACGACCTCGATGACATTCACGGACAACTTGGGGTGCTGGCCGAACGGGCGTTCGGGGAAGAGGATGCGATTGCGCCCGCGCAGGAGGCTCAAACAGGAACGGTCGGTTCGAAGCAGGGTGAACCGCCGGATCAAATGACGGATTCGTGTTTCGTCCCGATGCGATTTGTTTCCACGGACGAGCGTCTCATGCTGGGAACGGTTCAGGAAGTCCCTGTCGGCAACGAAATCTGGGGACCCGGAATGGATGATTTGGACGGAGAGGGCGCATTCCGAACCATCGACCTCGAGGAAGCAGCCCGGGAGATTCAGGAGCTCTGGACGGACTATCCCGGAACGCATGCCTGGTGGATTCTTCCTCAATTTGCCGACGGGGCAACGTGGACGCCCGATCTCGTTCCGGCGTTTCATCTCGTGGGGCGTCAGAACTGGGAACTATCCGAGCTCATCTCCCCGAGGCGATGGTGGGGAAAAGAAGCATCCGCCCACTGGGCCGGGTGGAACAGTTCGAGGGAAATTTTCGCTCTGGGGAGAGAGTCCGCCCGTCGGTTTTCGGGGGCGCTCAACCCGTCGTTTGTGGTCCAGACGGTTGCCGCGCAGGCCGGGCTTCTGCACTGGTAAATTAACCCCGTGTGGAAAGGGGCCGTGCATATAGTGGACACGCCGCGAGTTACGCGGAACGTCCGATCTCCGATCAACTTTGCCCGCGACGTAACCCCACCTCTTCCGCATACCCCCGCAGCAAAGGAAGAACTCCTTTCACATCCGACGGGTCTAAATCCCCCATTAGACAGATCTGAATATGATTGCTTTGAAGAAGATAGCTGCTTCGGTAACTGAGGAGATATCCTTCTTCTTTCAGTTCGTCCCCGACACGCTCGCCGTCGAGTTGTTCCGGCAGGTCCAGCGTAATCACGGCCGGAGACGCCGAATCCCGATCGGCCACAATCTCGAATCCCATGTCGGTCAGTGCCCGTCGAAGCTCCGTGGAAAGCTGACGAATCCTCTCATACCGTTTGTCGGTATCGAACCGTTCCACTGCTCTTTTCAGACCTTGCACATGGTTGGAGGCAATAGTGAAGGGAATGCCGTCCCGTTCGGCGTAAAACGACAGGTCCAGATACCGGGGGATCTCCTCAGCCGGACCGGGGAGAGCCCCATTGTAACACACGAACGCAAGGCCCGGACGCGTGCCGATCGCCTTCCCGCTCACCCCCGATGCCATACGGACCCCGTCAAGATCCACCGGCACCGATCCGATCGAACTGATACAATCCACGAACAACGGAACGTCGAGGCTGACGCAGGCGCGCTTTATGTCCGACAGCGGATGCAGAACGCCGGTGGACGTTTCGCAATGCACCATCCAGACCCACGAAGGGTCGTCCAGACTCTCCAGTGTCTCCTTCACCGTTTCCGGCTTCGCCGCTCGATGCTGGGGGCTTCTGAGGACGTGATGGTTCAGGTCCCATCGATGGGCATGAGATTCAAGACGCTGTCCGAACTCCCCGGAGGACAGGAGAAGTCCCGGTCCTTTAAGTCGAGCGAGGTGAGCGGCCACGACCTCGTTGGCAAGCGTGCCGGAACCGGTCAGCAGCTCCACCTGTTCCGCGCCGGTCAACCCGGCAAGCTTTCGACGTACCGAGCGCACGTCGTCTTCCATGGATTCACTCCGGTGGGAAACCGGCTTTTCGTGATACGCGCGTTCGACCTCCGGGGCCACCTCGACCGGCCCCGGCATCAGGGAAATGGACCCGGACCCCGGCCGTTCCTCCGTATCCCTTACCTCTTCCACCAGTTCGTCAAATCGCTCGAGAAAAGAGGATTCGGTCAGGTACATCGGCTGATAACGTGCGTCGTCCGATCCCACCACGGGGCCAAATGGCTCAAATCCGATCTGTCGATACAGTTTGAGTCGATCCACGTGACCGGATATCAACCCGAGATCGTACTGATTGGCCAGACAGCACTTCGTGGCTCGTTTCATGAGTCCGAAGAAAAGTCCCGTCTTGCGGTATTTCTCTTCGACGCAAAGAAGCCGCAGCTCACAGGGTTGATCATGAGGGGGAAGGTGTGAATCGAGGTTCGGCAGTTTCTGATCGAGCGAAAACGGACGCCGGTCGTTGATGGCCAGCATGCCCACCACGCCGTCCCCGTTTGATTTCGCGATGACATACGTATTATCTTCGTGAAACCGATCCACCAGTCGGCCGTCCCCGGGAGGGGGATGCTGGGGGATCTCCCGGGTGAACGTTTCGGCGTTCAACCGGTGAACCTGCTCGAACTCCCCGGGGTTCTCCGCGATTTTAAAGTTATATTTTTCCATGGCTCCTCGTTTGACGAGAGTTTCCTGTCACCTGATCGTAACGTGTCCGGCGACCTGTCGAATATATTCCCTCGTCTTCGAACCGTCTGCAGTTGACGTGTAAACAGATTACCAGTTCCGTTCGCTTCTTCTCAAGTGGTTTAGCGAGCGTATCTGCAGCTCCATCTTGTACGATGTGGTCCTGCTGGTACTTAGATCGTTCCAACCCTCGTTTTCATGCTTTGCACTTGTGACCATTTCACTGGTCCCGACGTTTCCCCCGCAACTACACAATTGACTTGAAATTATTAATTTGACCCCCACGGTTCCACGATTTTTCATTTCAATGCCCCTCACCAACTTTTGATAATTTGTCCCATTAAGGGTGAGGAAGCTTCGATACGCCAGGCTCTTTTCCAGAAGTAAACGATGAGAATTTAGATAAACTGTAAACGGTCAAAAACCCGTGGTGAAGAAAAATACATATTGTCTGAATACGAACAAATGGATGCGTTCGTTCGCGGCAGGCCATGGATTATGGATCCGTTACGCAAAATGCCAGATCGAATAAATAGGGAGACGATGGAGAACACCTGATTGAGGTAACACCTCAGAAATAACCGAGCCTTGATCGATCATCAAAACGGGCGATCCGCTATCCGACCCTATCAAACAAGTGCTGTTTCTGGAGTTATTTCATACAACGAACGTGATGGAATGGCGGGAGAACAATAAGAACCAGATGAAACGTATGGATGATAAGAAGCGAGTGATGAAGTATGATCTCTTCAACTGGTTGTAAGAAGGGATAAGCAAATTCGATGGACAAACCGTTGCCGAGTACATATACGACATCATGAACCCTCGGTTCCGGAAGGTGGTGAGCAGAAACAGCAGCCGAATGCCCAAAGGCGAAAGCCGGAAGAATACTCTGCAGGGTAATTCAGCATTCAGTTTTCTTCTTTACGGTTTCGGCCTCCGCCTATCGGCTGTCAGCTCCGCTGTAATGAAAAGATTGGCGGGGGACCGGACAAAATTCATAATATCCTCCGGCAGTACGTGTATTTTCTTGTATATATTGATAGTGAAAATACGAAGTAATGACACTGATTCTATGCAATGAATGTAACGAAGAAATTTCGTCTGAAGCGAATGCATGTCCAAATTGTGGTTATCCTGTGGGATCAACTAATAAAAAAAGAAGAGTTCACATCTCCTCACGAAATTCAGAAAAGAAGGAATCAAAAATCAAACATCGTTTCATCGCAGCGATTCTAAGTTTTGTGTTTCCGGGGTTGGGGCAGTTGTACAATAGAGACTATCAGAAAATGTTGATTATTTTTCTTTTGATCTCCTTACATCCTGCGATTATATTGACGGGTCACGTACTGGATCTCTTTCCAGTTCAATATAATTTTTCAAATCCAATTTACAGTTTCATACTGATATTTGCAGGAATGGTTTACTTTGTCGGCATTTATTTTTACGCCATCATTGACGCATACTATGCAAATTAGGATTAGTAATTACTCACGCCCTCCGGGTACTGTGGAAGCTTTCGTACAGTACTGAAAGGCGGCGAAACCGTCGATGACACCGAAGTGGAAGGGACGGACATCACCGCCGTAAACGATCGTGACGACAAAGTCACCCGCCGAGAGGATGAGGAAGGAAGAGGGACCTCTGAAAGGAAATATGTGATATTGTGTCTTCTCAAGGGTGCCATGAGCATTCATTTCATCATCAACTGAGAAGATTTTCATGCCGAAAAAATATCAGCCCAAAATTAAGTTCAGGCTGACGAGTTTTTTGAAAGTGACAGGAGTGTCAATCAGTTCGCACAGCGTATAACTCATTGAAACCATGATCGACTGCACGAGACTCTGGCAAACCGTACACCAATGGAATGGATAGGAGAGAAGCAATAAGATGAAAATGGAAAGGTTGGAAGGTTGTTATCACCGACTCCATGAGGTTGTATGGAGCCTTGATTATCACAATAAAACGCTCTCAGGTGGGTAAGGATTTTGCCCCCGCCTCCGATGTTGTGCCCGTTATCACCTGCCTTCCTGCTCTATTTCGGATGGCGTCCATGCAGGGCCGTCATGCAACCAAAAAAGTACGGGGTGACCTCCGCTGTTAAACCATGTTCACGGAAAATCGGTTTGCACCATGCACAGGATCCGAACGATTCCGTATAGGTGCCCAGAAGGCGATAATCGGCCGGGTTCCCCAGACAGACGATGCCAATCAACGGGATAAGGTAATGGATGTAAACAAGATACGGGATTTGTATCAACGGAGGAGACGGAACGGAAATTTCGACCATCGCGTACTGTCCCCCGGGTTTTAACAGGGAGTGCACCGTCTCCGCCAGACGGTGGATCTGGCGTTCGGAAAACGTTTTTAATCCAAACGACGAAACAACGACGTCGATGGAAGAGGATTTGATTCCCGTTTGCAGAGCGTTCATCCGGACCACCTGAAATTGTGTGTCTTCATCGCCGAATCGATCCCCCGTTTCCTTGGCCTGCTGACACATGGCGGATGAGATATCGACGGCGAATACATCGAGCAAATCGTTTCCCTCCCTCTTCAGGTGAGGAAACAATTCGCCCATGCCGGTCATCAAATCAAGAACGACGTCTCCATGGTTCACATCAACATGATTCAAACACTGACGACGCCATCGTTCCGTAAAGCCCAGGGAGGAAACATAATTGACGGTCCCGTAGGTCTCGCTCATCGAATCGAACAGGTGCTTCACAAAGTCCGGATCATGCAGTTGTTCTTTTGATCGTTCCGGTCGTTCACTCTGGATTTGTCCCTGTCCGTTTTTCATGATATGTCCCATTTCGTTTCATGAACGTCACGGCGGGTTTATCATATCTCATTCAGTCGGTAGTATAAAAACGAACAGGACCCGGAATCCTGAACCAGGGGGGTATGTGATATTGTGCCTTTTCAGGGGGCACCATAAATAACCAATTGGTCTCAACTGAGGAGGTGCTTATGCCGAAGAAGTACCGGCCTCCAATCAGGTTGCGGTTGTGCTCGAAGCTCACGAAATGGTAGAGGTGTCGCTCGGATTGCTCACAACGATGCCATGCCCACGGACGGTACGTCTGACAGCGAGCGTTCCGGAGGGAGACCGGTTCCGGGGGGCGTTGCCTGAACCGGATATTGAACTGTTGAGGGGGGCGCGATATACTCATAGTGCGGTGATTTGTTTTTCACTTGTTTTTCAGGAGAAAATCAGATGAAAGCCCTGCTACTTGCTGCGGGATACGGCACGCGTTTGTATCCCATTACCAAAAATCAACCCAAGCCGCTGCTGGATGTGGGGGACAAGCCGATGCTGGAACATATCATCGATCGGCTCCGGGACCTTCAGGACCTCGAGGAGGTGGTTGTGGTCACGAACGATAAATTTTACGAGGATTTTATGGAATGGGAACGCACCGTGCAGACGCCCTGGCCGATCACGGTGTTGAATGATGGCACGACACAGGACGGAACCCGCCTCGGTGCGATCGGGGACATCCAGTTTTCCATCGAAGAAGCGGGTATCGACGACGACCTGCTTGTACTGGCCGGGGACAACCTGTTCGACTTCTCGCTTCGTGACATCGTGAACACGATGCAGGAAGAACAGAGCAACGTGGTCGGGGTCCTCCGGTTCGAGGATGAAAGCAAATTATCGAAGTACGGCGTTGTTGATGTCAACGAAGAAAATAAGGTCGTGAACTTCGAGGAAAAGCCGGACGATCCGCCCTCCAACCTGATCGCCATGGCGATGTATGCATTCCCGCGTAAATCCCTTCCGCTGATCGACGAGTACCTGGAGTCGGGGGGGAACCCGGATGAACCGGGCTGGTACGTGACCTGGCTCGTGGAGAACGACGAAATATACGCCCATCCATACGAGGGGACCTGGTTCGACATCGGCGACAAGGACTCGCTCGAGAAGGCCGACGAGTACGTTGAAAAGAACTGGTAACCCCGAAAAGAATCCGGAGGTCTGCGGCGGGCTATGCCGATAGAGCAGGTTTCATCGTCATCGGTTTGCCCGGCAGATAATAAAGCAAATGGGGTATCAGGAGTCGTCCGCTTTTCATATTTACCGGTTTGATTATTCCGAGACGAGCCAGATCGCCACGTTTTTTACCCGGGATCGCGGGAAGATAACGGCGATTGCAAAAGGGGCCCGCCGGGAGAAGAATGATTTCGACGGCCCGATTGATCTCCTGGTTCGATCGAACATCCGGTGGATCCAGCGTCCTCCGAACCGGCTGAGTATCCTGACGAAGTGTGATCAGCAGGACACCCTTCGTGCGCTTCGCCTGGATCGAAGGCGTCTGATCTATGGGTTCTGGGTCATATTCGTCCTCAACCGGCTGACGGCCTCCGGTCAGTCCAACCGGGCGCTGTTTGACCATGCGCGGAAGTTCACGATGCATCTGAAGCAGACCGAACAGGTCAGGAGGGGGTGCCTCTACTTCGATCTGTTCGCCCTCCGGCACCTCGGACATCTGCCGAAACTTGATATGTGTGTGCTCTGTGAACGACCGGTTGGGGACGTTGATCGCATCTTCTTTTCGTTTCATGCAGGGGGCGTTCTCTGTGACAGGTGCAGCAAAAAGCGGTCCCGTGGCTCATCGGCGGAACAGGGCAGAAATGTGCTTCCGGCCGAGCATACCACGCTTCTGTCCCCCTCACGGGGAACGGTTCGGGCGCTGAACGCGGTGCTTCGCCTGCGGACCCCGTTTGAAACATCGGAAACGGTTGAGCTGTCCGATCGCCAGCTCGGTGAAGCACGACGATTGTTGAACCATTGTTATCGGTATTTGCTCGGGTACGATCCGGAACTGCTGTCCGTTCTCTGACCGCACGATACGCAGGACTTGAGGTGCGGGTTGATTGGCGTAGAAATCTCCGGATTTGAGCGGACATGAGTCCAGTCCCGAAGACATTGTGAAATTCCCTGTAAGCAGAGGAAGCACCCATCGTTCAATCCGGCACATCTTGCCGGGAGCATCGGTTCCCCATCGGTTGCGGACGTCTCCTCCCCGGATCAAAATTTCTTCCTGTGATTGAACACGGTCCCGGCCCGGTTTATAATCATCACGAATATATATTCCGCTGAAAATTCTTTACGATCCGTCCTCATTCGTACCAGTTGATTCGTTTTGATTCTACGTTCGGCGAGGATACGGGAACCCCCTGAGCCGAACTCTTTTTTTTCGCTTTAGTCATGAGCAATACAGGCATGGCACGGTCAGAAAAGTGGTGGTTTGGTTGGTTCTGTTTCCTTGTGATTGGTGCCGGTGTCATCCAGTCACCGGCACGGGCCGGCTGGATCTGGATGGAGGACGAAGGCTTTATGAGCAGGTCCACCGGAAGGGATCAGGGAGTTCAGGAGCCCGCGATGCAGCGTGCCGAGACCCTGTTTTACCAGGAAAATTACGAACAGGCACTGGATATGCTGGAAAAAATTCGAAGGAAGGGACGGTCGAAATACGAACTCGAAAAAGCCTCACTGCTGCGGGCCCGAACCCTGTATCAGATGGGGGCGTACATCGAATCCTACGAAGCCTTTCAGGCGTTTACCCGGAATTATGCCGGGACGAAATATCGAGATTGGGTGATCCGGTATCAGCTCGATATCGGTTTTCAGTTGATGAAAGGAAAACAGTATCGCCGGTTCGCAGGCATTCCGCTGATCTCCGCGGTATCCGACGGGGAACGAATTGTTCGGAACCTCCTGTCAAGATACCCGTATAAATCGTTTTCACACCTGTATCAGTTTCGTCTTGCAAATCTCTATTACGACCGAAAATCGTATCAGGCGGCTGCCGAAGAGTACGAGTTTCTGCTCGAAAATTACGAACAGAGTTCCTGGCGGCCGCATGCACGGTTTCTTGCGGGGGATTCGTATTTTCGCTCGGTGGAGGGGATCTCCTACGATCTTTCGAAGCTGTCGGACGCCCGGTCCCATTTCCGGACGTTCGTGAAATCGTATCCGGAGCGGCCGGACGTCGAACGGGCGAAGCAACGCCTGCGGAAGATCAATCAATTGCTGGCGGAGCGGAAGTTTCAAACGGCGGACTGGTACGAGCGCACCGGCCGGCGGTCCGGTGCGATCTTCTATTTCAAGGAAATTACGAGCTTGTATCCGGGCACCGATTGGGCGGAGCGCGCCTTAACCCGTTTAATAGAGCTGGATGCGGAGGTGTCGGACGAGCTCAAACAACGGGTCGAAACGCATGACGAGCCGGTCATTCTTGACGCACGCGATCAACTGCAGTGAACGAACGTCCAGCTTCGTACGCCGGATGACGAATTCTGTTCTTTCTTCTCCGTCCGTTCGTTTACGTCCAGTCCAGGGGAGCTCGCCATTCCGCTTTCAACTCCTCCGCCGGAACGTTGATCACCGGTTTCTCCTGTCCGTCCACCGAGACGGTGAACGAATGGGTCCGATCGGTTTCACCGAGGTGAAACCGGGACACGTTCTCCGTTTCCTCGAGGAAGTTGTCCCGGTTTTCCGGGGGAACTTCGACAAGAAAACGAGAGGGGGACTGGGAGAAGAGCAGGGCCGGAAGGGACAGGTCATGCCGTTCCGGGTCGACTTCGAGGGATAGTCCCACCCCGCCCGCGAAGGACATTTCCGCCGCCGCGACGGCGACACCCCCCTCGGACACGTCGTGACACGCGGACACAAGCTGCGACTTGATCAGCGAGTGCACCGTGTTGAACACCTGTCTTGCTTCCTCCGGTCGGACCTGCGGGACGCGGCTGGATTCGGTGCCCAGCAGGTGTGAAAATTCCGATCCACCGAGTTCCTCGTACGTGTTTCCTAGAAGGAATAGGTCGTTGTCAGGACCTTTGAGATCCATTGTCATGGTTTTTCGGAGGTCCGGAACGATGCCTGAAGCAGAGATCAGGAGCGTAGGGGGAATGATCAGGGTTTCGTCCTCACCCTGAAACTCGTTGTACAAACTGTCCTTGCCGGAGATGAACGGGGTCTCGTAGGAGACGGCAATATCGTAGCAGGCCCGTGCGGCCTGTACCAGTTTGCCGAGAAGCTCCGGTCGCTCGGGACTGCCCCAGGCAAAATTGTCGAGCAGGGCGATCCGATCCGGGTTTGCACCGGTCGCCACCACGTTTCGAACGGCCTCGTCGATGCCGTTTGCCGCCATCTGATACGCGTCCATATCCCCGTAACGGGGGGCCATGCCACACCCGACGGCAAGGCCCCGGTCCGAACTCGGAACCGGACGCACGACGGTGGCGTCCCCGGGTCCGTCCATTTCGTCTCCGACCAGTGGCTTAATGACGGTTCGTCCCTGAACCTCGTGATCGTACTGACGGACGATCCAGTGTTTGGAGCAGACGTTCCACGCGGACAGGAGTGAGCGGAGGGTCTGCTCGTAATCGTCGGGTTCAGGCGTTTGCCCGTCCGGTTCGACCGGTGATACCGGTTTGGCCTGTTTTTTGTATTCCGGCAGCCCGTGATGCAGAAACTTCATGTCCATGTCACCGACGGTTTCGCCTTCGTACTTCACCACGAGCCGTCCGGTGTCGGTGTACGTACCGAGCACTGCGGCTTCCACACCTTCTCGCTCACAGATCGCACGTAGTTCCTGCAGGTTCTCGTCCGGTACGGAGAGGACCATTCGTTCCTGGGATTCCGATATCCAGATTTCCGTGTAGGACAACCCTTCGTATTTCAGCGGTGCCTGTTCCAGGTGGACTTCCACGCCGGTTTCCTCGCCCGTTTCCCCGATCGCCGACGAGAACCCACCGGCGCCGCAGTCCGTAATGCCGGTATACAGATCCCGGTCCCGTGCCGCGAGAATCGCGTCGAGCACGCGTTTTTCCGTGATGGCGTTTCCGATCTGCACCGCACTCCCCGCCACGTCCACCGTTTCCGTTTCCAGTTCCGCCGAGGAGAACGTTGCACCGTGAATTCCGTCCCGACCGGTACGACCGCCCACTGCGACGATGTGGTCCCCGGGTTCCGGTCCTTTCTCTATTTTATCGCGTGGAATTCTCCCGACCGTCCCGCAGAACACGAGGGGATTACCGAGGTACCGGTCGTCGAAGAAAACCGCTCCGTTGGCGGTGGGGATGCCCATCCGGTTTCCATAGTCCCGAACCCCCGAAACCACGCCTTTCAGGATTCGGCGGGGATGAAGCACGTTTTCGGGCAATGATTCCATGGTGCGATCCGGCGGCGCCACGCAGAAGACGTCCGTGCTCATGAGGGGGGTTGAACCTTTTCCGCAGCCAAGAATATCCCGAATGACGCCTCCTATGCCCGTTCCGGAGCCGCCGTACGGTTCGATGGCACTCGGGTGATTATGCGTTTCCACCTTAAAACTGATGCCCCACTCCTCGGTGAATCCGACGATACCGGCATTGTCCTTAAACACGGAAAGACACCAGTCCCCGCCGATTTCTTCCGTCGCTTTGAAAACGGTTTGCCTGAGCAGGTTATCGATCGTTTCGCCGTCGTATTCGATCGTGCCGGTGAGGGTTTTGTGTTTGCAGTGTTCCGACCAGGTCTGCGCGATGGTTTCCACTTCCAGATCCGTCGGGTCCCGTTCTTCCACCTCCCGGAAATACGTCTGGATGGTTTCCAGCTCGGGCTCGTTCAGGGACCAGAGGTTCCGGCGGTTCCAGTCCTGCATCGTATCCATTGAGGCTTCCCGGATCGGAATGGTCTGGCGTTCGAACTCATACGGGGCCGGATCCGGGAACGCATCCAGGTCCGGTTTCCCCGTGTGAAGTTCTTCGATGACGTCGTTTGCCAGCACGTCCAGCGCAAAAGATCGAATATACGCATCGTTTTCCGGGCTCTGGAGCCAGTAAAATTGCCCGGTCCGGGTGTTATCGATGTGAATGTCCAGGTCATTCAGGGCCTGTTTAAGGGAAAGCGCGACAGGATCCATCACTCCCGGTTTTCGTCGAACCACCAGTGAGTGTGCGTCATGGTGAAATGGACAATCCGGGACGGCGTTAAGATGATATTGCTCCACGATGGGATCGGACACGACGTCGGTGGCGATTTGTTCCAGTTCGGACGTAACGTCCTCCGGCAGCCAGTAAATTCGAGAGGGTAGCACGTCGTCAATCCGGTTGTATCCGAGTTCTTCCGCTTCTTCGATCACGTCCCGGCCGACGTTGGGGTTCCGGTCTCTTCTTGGCGTGACACAGATGTAATTCAGGCTCATCAGGTTCGAAATCGTAAACAGGTGTGAGTGGTCTTCAGGAAGCGTTCAGTTCGAGAAAGGGCCCGAAAGAGTTGAGCGGATTGTATCATACCTCCGGATCGAAAGTGAAAACGCCGGTTTTCTGCCCGGAGTGATCGACGCCCGGAGGTCCAGAGCGTTCTATCGGCCGCAGGAGATTAGTTGGTGGAGCCGGTTTCCCCCTCCTTGATGGTGTACGGGCCCGCCGGTCCTGCTTCTTCTGTTTTCAGTTTTTCCCTGATGTCTTCAGCTGAGACTTGAGTCCGGTCGAAGTGGACGGTAAATTGATGCGATTCTTTGTCGAAAGTTACCTTTCGAACGCCTTGAAGCCCTTCCAGGGCTTCGATGATTCCGTTTGGTCAACGCATTCAGACCATACCGAGCCGATAGACCATCCCGCCGACTTTGAACCGCGCGACGGTTTCCGAGGGTTCGTTCGCATTGTTTCCGTCATCGAGGGCCTCGGACGATTTAGACGTCCGTTCCGGAGGGGACGACGTGTTTTCCGGCGCATCCGCTTTCACTTCAGTCTGTGTGGACGAATCGTCACGGGAGGTGTTGGAAGTGTCCGTGGCCTTTCCACAGGCGAAACTCACGAACAGCAGGGCTACCGGTGCGAACAGCTTGAGGTAATGTGTCTGGTTCATGGCCGTGGTGATTTCGAGAAAAGTGAGCTAAGGATGCTGACCTGTTCCACTTCTGATGTTCCTGTGATTACATGGTAACGGTTTGAACACGTCCTTTTTAGCCCGATGAATCGACCTGGTTTCACCGGGTTTCCAGCCGTTTTGGTACCCTCTTCAAACATCCTATAATGGGGCGGCGTCGTTGGTTGATCTCATCGATTGAACGGAACTCACGTTCGTGCACACGCCTGATGAAGCAGTTGTTGTGGTAGGGGCGGGAATGGCGGGGTTGAGGGCGGCGATTGAATTGCAGAAGCACACGGAACGGGTGGTCGTACTGGAGCAATCCGCTCGCCCGGGGGGTCGCGTGAAAACCGATCAAAAGCATGGGTTCCTGCTGGACCGTGGATTTCAGATTTTTCTGACCGCCTATCCTGAATCCCGATCGCTATTTGACTACGACGCACTGTCTCTTCGGGCCTTTATGGACGGAGCGATCGTGCGACGGGAGGAGGAGATTCACGAGCTGGTGGATCCGGTGTCACATCCGGAGTACCTGATCTCGGCCATACGAAGTGACATCGGAACGTGGGAGGATCGCTGGATTACCTGGAAACTTACCCGAACCCTGCGCGATCAATCGATGGAGGAACTGCTGGACGCAACCGGACAGACGACGCAGGCGTACCTGGAGGAGCTCGGATTTTCGGACGACTATATCGAGGGGTTTCTTCGTCCGTTCTTTTCGGGTGTGTTTCTGGAGAACGATTTGCAAACTGCCTCGTCCCTGTTTCGGTTTCTGTTTCACATGTTCGCCGAGGGAAAAGGGGCGTTGCCGTCAGAGGGGATGCAGGCCGTACCGAATCAGCTTGCACACCGCTTACCGGAAGGAACCATTCAGTACGGCTGTGAGGTCGCGGAGGTTACCTCCGGCCGGGTGACACTTTCGGATGGCTCCCGGATTGACACATCGTCGATCGTCGTGGCTGTGGACGGGTGGACGGCGGATGCCCTTGAGCTGTCCGGTGCGCCGAAGTCCAACGGCACCAGTTGCTTTTACTATGCAGTCGAAAACCCCCCGATAGACCGGCCCATACTGGTGCTGAATGCCCACCGCGACCGGCCGATTACCAACCTGTGTGTGCCGAGCCTCGTGCAGCCGTCGTACAGTCCAGCCAAACAACACCTGCTCTCGGTTTCAACGGTTCACGACCGGGGATCCGAGGTTGAAGAAGAAGACGTCCGATCGGTACTGCGGGAATGGTATGGAAATCCGGTCATGGATTGGCCGCTGCTTGCTTCTTATGACATCCCCCACGCGCTTCCGGCGTACCCTCCTGATGTAGAGCAATCGCAATCCGGACCGACTGAAATGGAGGAGGGCGTTTATCTGGCGGGGGATTATCGGACGACACCATCGTTGAATGGGGCCCTGCGTGCCGGGCGACGTGCGGCCGAAGAAGTGATTCGGGACCTGGAGGGATGAGCGGGACGAAGTCCTCGGTTCCTCTCCGCCCCCCCTCCAGCAGTCGTCAGCAGCGTTGAACGAACGGGGGTTCGAATGGTCAATGAAAGACTGACTGTGTTCATACGTTTGAAACTGATTGTGTTTTTCGAAAAAATTCCTCCGTAATTGGGTATTTGGATACGTCAGGTCTGTTCCGAGAAACGAAAGCGGATTGATTTACGAATTCCCCCGAATTATACGGGAAACAAAGCATGTCCCCGAAACAAAAACAGGGCGAAAAGTGGTTGCCGCCGGGCGTCGATATCGAGGACGCCCGGGACGTTTTACGGAATCCGGGCCATCTGGATTTTTACCGTGTACTCGCAAAACTGCTCGACCACACGACCTCGGTTGAAGACGTGAGGAAGTACGTGGACCTGGACGATCTGCTCCGTGAATTTTCCCACGTCAAACATCACATGCGTCACGATCGGTTGGACGAATCAAACCGTGACTACTGGGAAGAACGCATAACGGAACTGGTGAAGGGCCAGGAACGCGAGCAGCTGGAACGTACGTCTGAGCGGGAGCGCTCCACGAAATCCTCAACGACCTCCGGCGAGACCGGCGATGGACACAACGGGAAGGATTCGGGTCAGGACGGTGCGGGGGGTTCGGTGGAGGATACTCCGGCCCGTGCCGTGTCCACAGAGCAGACGGAAACCACGCAGAAAGCACGGGGGACGGTTGAACCGGGCCGGGAGATGATGGGGAGCGTTGAGGAGAGTGCAGGGTTTGAGAATCAGGTGTCGGATGCGTCGGTGGAGCT
>CAYXQY010000062.1:0-18285 GCA_964466525.1 uncultured Planctomycetia bacterium | reverse complement strand
ATGGTACATGAAGGCCTCTCAAATGATCCCTTCAGTTGGGGATGCGCTATCCTCAACCAGGTCTGGAACGCTCAGTTTTACCCATAAATTGTTTGGACTCTTTCTGATGTACCTGATTAACAGGAAACGAAACGAGAAATCGCATATGATCCTCTTTGATCGGAACATCATCGGAGAAAAAGGCCTGTCGCTCCCTCACGTTCGCGGTTCCCGCCTGCATGCAACGATAGAAAGGGAGAGCGACTTCCATAGAATATCAATTATCCAATTTATGGGGAAATGTGAGGTCTGGAACGGGGGGTACCCTGGCTTGACTCGATGATACGGACGGGAATGATTATATGAATTCCAATGTCTTCTTCATGTCCCGGGATATCTCGAAAAGTGCACAGTTCAGCTTCAGGACGTTGATTACGGGTGTAATTTTTTTGTAATATTAACGATGAACGAATCCGAACAGGTAGGGCACCGATTTTAAAATATCAGTTTTTTCGGAGAAGTTTTCAGATGGCTGTTGAAATACCGTTTAAATCCACACTGAACCGGTTGATTAACTGTTCCTTGCAAAAACTTGTTTTCTTTTCGACGTTCCTGCTGGTGCTCTTGTTGCCCCTGCATCCGGAGGGAGTGGCTCAGTCTTCTGGGGAACGACCAAACATTCTGTTTGCGTTCGCCGACGACTGGGGGTATCCGGACGCGTCCGTATATGGTCAAGCCGGACTGGAAACCCCCAACTTCGACCGGGTGGCCCGACAGGGGGCGTTGTTCGAACGGGCGTTTGTTGCGTCACCGTCCTGTACTCCTTCTCGTGGGGCGGTTCTATCCGGTCAACACGTCTGGCGCCTCGGACCGGCCGCCAATCTCTGGTCCACCATGCCGGAGGACGTTCCACTATACACGGATCTACTGGAACAGGCCGGATACCATGTGGGTCACACGAGAAAGGGTTGGGGACCGGGACGGTTAAAACCGGGTGGACGCAAACAGAACCCTGCGGGTCCGAAATTTAAGAACTTCAGCTCATTCCTGGATCAGCGAAACGGAGACCAGCCGTTCTGCTTCTGGTTCGGAAGCAAAGATCCACACCGGCCGTATTCGGAGGATCTTCGGGAAAACATGAACATTGATCCGGCGGACGTGGACGTTCCTCCGTATTTCCCCGACGTTTCCCCCGTGCGCCGGGACCTCGCCAATTATTTTGCCGAAGTACAGCGATTTGACCGGGACGTTGGGAGGCTCCTGAACCTCCTGGAGAAAAGGGATGAACTCCAGAACACGATCGTCGTTGTTGCGGGGGATCACGGCATGCCGTTTCCCCGGGCGAAAACACACCTGTACGACAGCGGGAGCCGTGTTCCTCTGGCTGTTCAGTGGCCCTCCCGCATGGAGGCCGGGCAAGAAATAACGTCACTGGTAAACCTTGCGGACCTCGCTCCGACCTTTCTGAAAGCCGCCGGTATTTCTCCGCCGGAAGCCATGACGGGACGATCCCTCTGGCCCTTACTCACCGGCGACGGTTCGGATCACCGGCACTGGGATCGGGTGTTTCTTGCGCGGGAACGGCACGTGGTTGCACAGGAAGCACCGGAAACCGGAGGGTATCCGATGCGAGCGATCCGGACCGGGGATTACCTTTATATACGGAACCTGAAACCCAATCGCTGGCCCTCGGGTACGCCGTACTGGAAGGAGGCACAGGCGGACAACGCCTGGCTGGCCGACTGCGATAACGGCCCCACGAAATTCTACCTGTGGGCGAACCGAAACGATTCGGACGTGGAAACGTACTATGACCTCGCGTTTACCAAACGCCCGGCGGTGGAGCTGTACGACCTTGAGAAGGATCCTCACCAGATGCACAACGTAGCTGGAACATCACAGTACGAAGAGGTACAGGAACGGTTGAAAAAACAGTTGCTTGATGAGCTCAAGTCAACGAACGACCCACGTGTAACCGGTTCGGGCGAAAAATTTGATGACTATCCATATTACGGGGGGGCTCCCTCCTGGCCCGGTAAAGAGACATTCGAACAGTACAAAAACTGAACAGCGGCCGGGATGAATTTTGAACGACGTTCGTCCGGGCCGGATCTCGTTTATGCTCCAATGGATTGACAGCCCCTTTTCCGCTTCCGGGAAAGCACGTCCGGTGAGGCGGTCCTGTTCCTTGCCGGATTGGTCAGGAGGTACGTCACCCCTGACTTTCCGTTGCATGACCGATATCGCGACCCGATGTAGACCCGGGGCGGATCTTGAGCGTCAATCGGTCTATAGTATCCTTTATTTACAGAGGTTTTGTTGACCCCCGATCCCCGTCGATTTCGCCGATCAGCGGAATCTTTCTTATTTCTCATGCGCTACGAGAGGAGAAGCTTCTTCACAGCCCGGGGTTTTTCCATGTCAGAGGCTTCACATGATTCGTGGTTGGCATCCGGAGTGACACCGTGAATATAAAAAGGCGGAAGCGATTCGTTACAGTCACAGTCCGTTTGACCTGTTCATGAGAGGCGGCCGCTGTGTTTGCTGATCGGGGGAAATCGGAATCGGACCGGTTGGTTCGGCTGGTTGAACGCCTTCAGGAACCGGATCGGTTCGCCCATTCCGTCGAATCGTTCGAAACGGTGGAAACGCACATTTCCATCGTCCTTCTGACCGGACCGGTTGCCTATAAGTTCAAAAAACCACTGGCCCTCGAATTCCTGGACTTCTCCACGCTCGAACGGCGGCGTGAAGCCTGCCGGAACGAGCTCCGACTGAACCGACGAACCGCCCCGGAGCTGTACCTGGATGTGGTCTCCGTGACGGGATCGGTGGAGGCACCCCGGCTTGACGGAGACGGTGACGTCCTTGAATACGCGGTAAAGATGAAGCAGTTTTCCCCGGACGATCGGTTTGATCGCATGGTCCGGCGCGGCGATGTCACGGACGATATGATTGATCGGACGGCGGACCGCATGGCGGGCCTGCATGAGCGCGCGGAACCGGTTGACCCGGCCGACGACGGAAGCCGAGCGGACGGCTTTTCTGAAACACTGCGCGACACGCACGAGCAACTGCGGGATCTGCAGATCGAGCGTAACGGGCCCGTTCAGGGGATAGATCGTGTCTACGAGTGGGGGCGTTCTTACCTGACCGGACATCAACAGCTACTGGATCAGCGGCGTGAAGCGGGGTATGTCCGAAACCTGCACGGGGATCTGCACCTTGAAAACGTGGCCTGGTTTGACGATCAAATCGTCTTCTTCGACTGCATTGAATTCAATGATACGTATCGGCGCATCGACGTCATGGACGAACTGGCGTTCCTCGCCATGGACCTTGAACGGCTCGGTGCATTTTCCCATGCATGGCAACTTGTGAATCGCTACCTTGAACGGACCGGCGACTACGGAGGCGTTCCTCTTTTGCCGTATTTTAAAGTTTATCGTGCGATGGTGCGGGCGCTTGTAACGGGGCTCAAGTGGAAAGCGTCTGAACGGAACGACGAACAGGCACGTGCCGAACAGCAAATGCAGGCGTTTCTGAAACAGATGGAGGTCCCACTTAAACGAGGGCCGGCGGTGTTGTTTTTGATGCACGGGTTGTCCGGAAGCGGGAAAACCACGGTGAGTCAGCAGTTGCTCCAGCGGTTTCGAGGGATCCGTGTGCGCAGTGACGTGGAACGAAAGCGCCTGCACGGTCTCGATCCGTTGCAATCCGTCGACACCGTGGAAACGGAAGTGGAAGGACTCTACTCGGAGGAAGCCACGAAACGGACGTACGATCAACTTCGTAAGCACGCACGCGTTTTGCTCGAAGCGAGGTATCCGGTGTTCGTGGATGCCACGTTTCTCCACGCCCGGCACCGGGAACGATTTCGTGAACTGGCGGATCAACTCGACGTGGAAGTGCGTATCGTTCATCTGCAGGCCCCGGAGACCGAACTCCGTCAGCGAGTGCGGGAACGGTCCCGTAAACGTGAAGAAACAGTGTCGGACGCGGACGAACGGGTGCTTGAGCTGCAGTTGCGGAACCGGGACCCGCTGACGCCGGACGAACAGGAGGTCACCATCACGTTTTCCACTGAGGATGAATCGATTGAGCAAATGGTCCATCGCATCCGAAACGATTTCCCACAGATACAGGGCGAACGTCAGCCTCGTCCGGACTCAGGGCGTGAACTGGATCGGTAACCTCGTGTGTGATGAAAATGCATCCGGGTCGGTCTCCAACAACGGGATGACGCCGAAGAACAGGGATTGATTCAGGATTCGTCCATATGTCCTCGTGCCACCCCCGACTCGTTGGATCACTCCAGGCGTTCTGGTATGATGCGACTCGGGCCCTCCACATGTCCGGATGGAGTTAGAGGTTGGTATCACCGTCTGTCACGCACGGGTTGTATGTAATGTAGCTTCGTTTAAACGGCATTGAACCTGTACTGGACGGACCGAACCCCGACCGTAACGGGGAGATGAGAGGAAAGGGCGGGGCGCCTCAAAATTTGAATGGATGCATGAAGCGGTCAGGAAGGGAAGACGGAAACGATTGTCCGGTTGAACTGGTTCGACCGACCCCCGATCGTTCCATGCAGAGGATCGGTGAGAGGACGGATTTGACGTATTCTGCCAGTATCGGGGACAGTTGAGTGAGGTGGCAGATGGACATGCTGGAACGATTATGGAAACATGCCGGTTCCGTCGCCGTGGGGATCTGCGGGGTGCTGGTGGCCGTTGCTACGTTCGTAACGGTTCAGAACCTTGAACAAACAAAGGTGAGGTCGACGTTCGAGGAGTCGGTGAACCGGCAGCATACTTCGTTACAGCGGATTATCCGTCATGCCGAACACCAGATCAGGAGCCTTCAGACGTTCTTTTACAGCAGCATAGAGGTGACGGAGGCGGAGCTCGATCGGTTCTCCGCATCTATAACTTCAAACAACGAACTCGCGTGGGATGGGCTCTACTGGTGTCCCGCTATTTCTTCTGAAAACAATGATACGGACGGAGCCGATGACCGACGGAGCGGGGACCGTACGATATCGACGGAATCGCAGGATCCTGTGTCTTTTCCCGTTCGTTATCGAGCGGAGCCGGACAGTTCGACGTTTCAGCGCGGGGTAAATCTACTGGACCATGTGGAGCCTCAATCACGTGTTTGGGATGTGTTGAAATCAGGGGCCCAGCTGGCGGTGATGCCGGAAACGCAGGGAACAAAGGGAGAGGCGTCCCGGGTCGCCTGGATTCTAACCCCTGTTTTCGAACAACCGGACGGGGAGGAGCAGAGGGTTTTTGAGGGGGTGATCGCGGGAAAGCTGAACCTCAGTGAAACCCTTCAACCGGTGGTTTCCGGTTCGGCTCGCAAACTTCGGGTGCATCTGCTTCCGAACCGATCGACTGAACTTCGTGTATCGTCGGTTCAAACCGACGGACGGGATAACGGAATTATCAGATGGTATCAGCACCTGTTTTATGGAACCTTCCGGAAGAAAAAGAAGCTGTCGTTCGGAGATTCATCCTGGAACGTAACGTATACCCCGGCGCCATCAATTTTTCAGGTTCGGGTGCTGGATCCCTGGATTGCTCCGGTAGCGGCGTTCATGATGCTTGCACTGTCCGGCGTTATCGGCCTGTATCTTCATCGGATCAATTCGAGAAAACAGGTGATCGAACAGACGGTGGAGAGGCGTACCCGGGAACTCGAAGAAGCCCGCAGACGAGAAGAAAAGGCGAACCGGGCGAAAAGTGAGTTTCTTGCTCGCATGAGCCATGAACTTCGGACCCCGCTGAATGCACTGATGGGGATGAACGAACTTCTGGAGAAGGGGTCGTTATCACCCGAACAGCAAGAATACATCAGGATCAGTCAGAACTCAGCCGAAACACTCCTGCGCATGATTAACAATATCCTGGATTTGTCTCACGTCAAATCCGGTGAACTCGAGTTAAACCGGGAAACGATGGAACTGGAACCGTTCGTCCAGGATGCGGTCTCCTATCATGCCCGGGAAGCGTCTAAAAGTGGTGTGGAGCTATACGTTTTTGTGGAGGGGGAGTGTCCGGCGTTGATTTACGAGGACCGTCAGCGTCTCCGACAGATTCTGGTTAACCTCGTGGGAAACGCCGTGAAATACAAGGATCAGGATGAATTTCTCTTTCGTGTGCTGTGCGAGACGGTGGACAATGAGCCCCGGATGCTGAGGTTTCAGGTATCGGACACAGGGATCGAAATGTCGGAGAAAAAACAGGATCAGCTGTTCGAAACCTTCACGCAGGTGGATACGTCCGGGTCGCAACAATACGGCGGGAACGGGTTCGGGCTGTCGATCTGCTCGTCGCTGGTCGAGCACATGGGAGGGGAGATCGAGGTGGCGAGCGAGGAAGGGGAGGGGTCGACGTTCTCCTTCTGGATCCCGGTTCGGCGTCCGGAGAACGAGCAGTCGGGGACCGGTAATGTGCAGCGGATTCAGGATCGATATGCCCCGGGGCGAACCGTTGATCGGGTACTTGTCGCCGATTCATCGTCCATTGGTCAGATGATCCTCGAACGTATGCTGACCGCGTTCGGCATGCACGTGGAGTGTGTGAGTAACGGGAGCGATGCGGTGAAAACAGTTCGAAACGAACGAGAGCAGGGCCGGTCCTTCGACCTTGTAACGGTCGATTGGGAGCTAAATGACATGGATGGGTTGCAGATGGTACGGGAGATAAACGGTATAGTGCCGCCACAACGGGTGATTCTGATGGTGACGGCCGATCAACTGGGCGACGTGCAGGAAGAAATGGATAAGATAGGCGTGGGAAGTCCACTGGTCAAACCCGTCGGGTGGTCGAAATTAAAGCAGGCGATCAATGGACTGCGGAGCAGGGAGGATCCGGAGGCGTCGCCGAAACAGGAACCCGGGTCAACGCGTTCGGTTCAATTGCAGAAGGACGGAGGGCCGTCCGTGCTGGTGGCCGAGGACAATGAACACAACCGGAAATTAATCGGTGCACTTCTCGATTCGCACCCGGTTGCATTGGCGTTCGCCGTGGACGGGGAGGAAGCACTCAAAAAGGCCCGGTCCGGCGAGTATAACCTGATTTTGATGGACATCAGAATGCCGGCCATGGACGGGATGGAGGTTACCCGGAGCGTTCGAAAATGGGAGCGTGAGCGGGGTCGTGAACAAACGCCCATTGTGGCACTGACCGCACACGCACTCTCGGAGCAGGAAAAGAAATGCAGGGAAGCCGGTTGTAACGCCTACCTCACCAAACCAATATGTGAGGATGAACTGCTGGAAACAATCCAATCCCTGTTATCGGACCCGGATCAGCAACAGAGCAAGGACCCAAACGGGAAGGATCCGTCGCACAACTCCGACGGGCAAAACCTGCAACATGTGAAGAGGCAGTACCGGGATCTCGTGCCTGAGCTGCTGACCGACCTCCGGCAGAAACTGAAACAAGTTCAGGACGCCGCACGGCAAAAGGAGTATGGTCGGGTCGAACGAATCGCTCACGACGTCCGTGGTGTCTCCGCGAATTTCGGATTTCAGCACCTCAGCAACCGCGTGGAACGGATCGTGGACCTCGCCCGCGAGCCCGGTGATCCGAAACGGATGGAGGAAATCGCACAGGAACTTCGATCGTACCTTGACGACGTGAAGATCCGGTTCGAATAGTCACGTCTCCACTCCTTCTTCGTTCCTTTATGTTCATTTCACCGCATTGGCAGAGTCCGTGCGTCCGCATCCTGAATGGGTCCCCAGGCCGGAGTACACGGATTACCGCCCCTTTTTCGCATTTCTGAAAACATTAAAAATATTTTTGCACTTGCGAGAAATGCCGAACGAGAAAATGCAGAAAAAAGCGGTAAATCCATACGTTTACATAAAATATAATGAATATTTATACATTTAGACTTCTGGCACGGTTCGTGCATTATATAAGCTCCGATAAACAGGGTTATCGAACCACCAGGAGACATCATGAAAAAACAAATCAAAAACGTGTTCCTTTTCCTTGTCGTACTACTCACAATCTTCGCCGGTTCCACCACGGCTCTTGCTCAAGGGAGCGCCGGGAATCGAGCGGCGTACGCGACGTCCCAGCACGTTTCCGTGGAGGTGCCGACGGTGGTTCGATTGGACCGGCCCAACAGCCGGACGGTAAAACTGAACGGAACTTCGTCCTCGTTCAATGAAACACAGCGATGGGGCGCGGTGTCGAACGCCGGCTCCGGCGCTCGTATGACGCTGACAGCCGGTTCGTTGACCGCTGACATCGGTTCCGGTCCGGAGATTCCGGTTCGACTTCGACTGGAAAAGATACGGGGTACGAGCTGGAACCTGTCCCGGCCGATGGACACGTCAACCGGGGGCACGGCCTTGGTTCGGGCGCAGTCGAATGGACCGGGTCATGCTTCGTTCCGCCTGAACATCACAATTGCCGGTTCGAAGGACCACGACCTCGAAGCGGGGAAGCAGTATACCACCACCGTGATAGGAACCATCAAAAAACGGTAAGCCTCCGGGCTCGCCTGAAACGAAGCCGCTGTCATTGGCCATCCGTCGGAATGAGCGGAATGTTCAGGTCCGTTCACGAGGACTTGTGGAATGTTTGGGAAAGTGGACTCTCGTCACCGCCGAAACGAATGAATTGACACATCCGATCTCCGTTCAGGAGCTCTGAGCCTTGATCGATTCAGCGTAAGACGGAATACGGAAGAAACTCACCACCTTTGGATTTGATTGCACAGGTGATTGGTTCCTGTTTCGTGACCCGGGGGGAGTCAGCGCTCGGTCGAAGGAAAATGGACTGGAGAAATCAGCAGAAACTGAAAAGACCGGAATCCGAAGTAGAACAGGCTTTCGAGCCTGTTCTCAGGTGTCTGTTATACAACGCCATGTCCTACGTTCCCGAACTGCTCACGTCGAGAACTCAGTATCAAAAAAATAAGGGGCACGGGCTGGAGAGCTCGGGCCACTCCGGGAGTTGAAACGCAGTTGGTATATGTCACTCCGGCTCCTCGATATCCAGGCTGTTGATTTTCCGGTACAGGGTTGAAAGGTCGAGGTCCAGCCGGTCGGCGGTGCTTTTCTTGTCCCACTCCTCCTGGTGGAGCACGGTGGTGATGTAATCACGTTCGAACCGGCTGACCGCATCCTGCAGGGTCGGTGAATCGGCACCGGAGACGGTGACCTGATGGGTTTGATGGTCGGGCACGACCTGATCGGGAAGGTGCTCCCCGTCGATGCGCTTACTTTCGGCGTCCAGTTCGATCATGGCGTGTTCGATTGCGTTGCGAAGCTCACGGACGTTGCCCGGCCAGTCATGCGACATCAGGATCTGCAGGGCGTCCTCGGTCAACCCCTGGCAGTTCTTGTTCATCTCGCGGCTATACCGCTCGATAAAATGGTTGGCCAGGTTGGGGATGTCCGTCTTGCGGTCCGTAAGAGGCGGGGCTTTGATCGTGAACACGGACAGGCGGTAGTACAGGTCCTGCCGGAACTCCCCCGCTTTCACACGCTCCTCCAGGTCCCGGTTCGTGGTGGCCAGCACGCGAGCCTCCAGCGGGATGAGTTCCTCTCCTCCGACCCGGTAGAACTCCCGTTCCTCCAGGGCGCGCAGGAGTTTCGCCTGCAGACGTGAGGGCATGTCACCGATCTCATCCAGCAGAATCGTGTCCTCGGGGTCCGTTTCAAAATAACCCTTTCGCTGTTCGTTCGCGCCGGTAAACGCTCCCTTTTCATGCCCGAACAGTTCGCTCTCCAGTAAATCTTCCGGAATGCCCGCGCAGTTCAGCCCAATGAATTCGCCGGATGTTTCATCCTGTTCGTGAATCATGCGTGCGATCACTTCCTTGCCGGTCCCTGAGGGACCCGTGATTAACACCGTTGTGTCCGTTTCCGCCACCTGTTTAATTTTGTGTCGGATCTCGTCAATTTCCTCGCTTTCCCCGATAAGCTGAGTGTCACCGGTCGAAGTCCAGTTCAATCGGCGTCGGAGATCCCGGTTCTCCTCCTCCGCCTCCCGGTAGGACAGCAGGGTCTGGATCTTCTGGTGTACCGGCTCCACGTTGAAGGGTTTGCGAATAAAGTCCGACGCCCCTTCCCGAAACGACTCGATGGCGGCGTCCATGTCCCCCTTGCCCGTGATAACGAACAGGAAACACTCCGGCGCCGACGAGAGCAGGTCCTCGATCAGCTCCGTGCCCGACCGCTCGCCGGGTAGTTTCAGGTCCAACAATATAATGTCCGGGCGCGTGCTCTGGGCGAGCCGGAGCCCGTCCTCTCCGTTGGCCGCTTCCACACAATCGTACCCTTTGTTTTCCAGGAGCGTACACATCTGCTCCCGGGTCAGATCGTCGTCCTCAATAACAAGAATCTCAGCCGGTTGCATCCGTTTCCTCGCTGAATTTAGTACGTGGGAGCCACAGGGTGACAGTTGTTCCCGTGTCGTCCGACGAAACCCGGAGTTTCCCCCCGTGCCCGCGTGCGATCTGGTCGGCAATCGTCAACCCCAGACCGAGCCGTTCGTCGTTGCCTGTCGCGAACGGGGCGACCGGGTCGAAGTCAGGTGATTTCGGTATTCCGAAACCGCCGTCCGTAACCGTGATAACGGCATGGTCCCCGTCCGCCGATAGATTGATCTCGATTGAGTCCGCAGGGGCCTCGCGCAGGGCGTTCTCGACGAGTTCCTCCAGCAGATACCGAAGCGCCGGTTGATCCACCCGGGCTGCCAGGGACGGTTCGGTCCGGATCGCCGGTTCCGGCAGGGACCCGTCCAGCTCCTGGTTGAGGGAGGTAACCACGCGCGGCAGGAGGTCCGTCAGGTCGGCGGGCTGCCGTCGGTCCGGTTCCGGCAGGCTAAGCCGCTCGAGGCGGTCCTTCAGTTCGTCCATTTGCCCGCCCAGCCCGGACAGGTTCTCCAGCGATCGCGCCGCGTCGGGGTTGTCGATCTGCTGGTCCAGTAGCTGCCGTCCGAGCGACAGGGCGTTCATGAAGTTGGACAGCTCGTGCGCCACGCCGTCCGCGAATTTCCTGAGCGACTCGTGGCGGGAGTTGCTCATGAAGGGAGCATCCTGTGAAACGTAGGAAATAATCGTTCGTTGAACATTTCACTGTTCACCTGTGATGAATCATATCAAAAAGGGCGCTGCTGTCAAAATAATTGCCGGGGCCGCCCGTAATTTGCAGGTTTGAAAACATGGGAGTTCACCGTCGTCCGTCGGGCGAAAGACGACGAATCCGATGAATACAAGCCGTTTGGCACCGGCGGACCCCACACCTTTGAGCGGAATACCCCGGGAATAGGGGTTGTTTGCACCGGCTTTCGAATGAATCGTATCACCGGCAAAACGAATTGAAGAGGTTCGCTATCGAAACCTGTTTGCAATGAAGAAAATGAATTGGTAAAATTAAGAATTTTTAAGAATAGGCCATCTCTTTTATGTCATCTTTTTTATACAGGTTTTGATATGATCAGGACAAGGAATCGATCGCTATTCGAACTGCTTCTGTCTACGACCCTTCTGCTGTTGATGGGGACTTGGATCAGTTCCGGTGTATTGCTGGCTCAGACAGATGAGAGTAGATCCAATCAGGGGCCACCGGATAATGCTGAAGTTGACACTGACATTGATGTTCAGGTACCGGGCCTGTTAAGGATAAGTCTTGATGATGCGGGTTCTGATCTTTCCTATTCCGAGTATGTTAATAATAATGATTCTGGGGTCTTTTTAGCAAATACCACCAATTGGAGTGGGTTTTCGAACTGGGCTGGAGGTGACACGACGATTGAATACAAGATTGACCCTTTCTATAACAATCCTGATAATGGAGAATTTTATCGGGATGCCAGAATAAGTGTATTCCACGACGGAGGAGATGATTTTGGCTGGGGGGGATCTTCTGAAACGAATGGAGCGGGGAACTCGGCTACTGTCTCCGCTACAAGCAGTGTTCCGGGAGGAGGAACCCCCTTGAAATCTGATATGCTTGTAGAAATTGAATTTATCCATAACTCTAGTGACCAGAACGATGATGGCGAATATTTTGCGCCGTCCGGAGTGTACACGACGACACTTACCGGCACCATTTCAGCCTCCGACTAACGGTAGCTTGTAGACTAACGTACCGGTAATACTTTTTATACGTGGACTAGGGTTAGGCCCGTTTGAAACTGTCTTCAATACCGTTAGTACAATCATAACTTTTTAAAATGACCAAATGCTTCATCTTTCCGCCGTTCCTCGACTTTCACTGTCCATAATGGTCTGTTTTTTAGCCCTGAACATGGTTTCTATACCCTTATACTCGCAGGGCCGCGGGGTGGGACCGCCGTCCAGCATTGAAGGGCCCGGGGATCAACGGATCAACTACACAGGTCAGAATGCGAATCAGGAGCGGGCCCTGCAATGGAAAGTGATCGCTCCTCGCAGGAGAGATGCGACCTTTACACTGACGGCCCCGTCTTTCGAACACCAGTCCGATTCCATTGAGGCTCACCGCCCCGCGAAACTGGTGCTGACTGCCAGGGATAGAAAATGGACGGTGACGAACGGAGAGGAAACGTCGAAAAGCGGCCGTCCCGCCCGGGTCACCGCCGAGAAAAACGGACCGGGCGGAGGCGCCTCGGTGTTTGACGTGACCGTCACGTTCGTCGAGCGGGATTCGTCCCACGCCGTTTCCGGCTCGTATCGCACCACGTTGAAAGGGCTCATCACGGCGGGCAACTGAGCCTGTGGTTCCTGTTGTCCATCATCCCACAGTTCATCATTTTTCCGGATCCACCCGGTGAATTTTGCCTGTCAGAAATTCGAAAATTGTATTTGCCCGCTGTGAGTTAAGTGACACGTGCCGGCTCGTTCCAATAGCAGAACGAGCCTGAGTCCAAAATCGTTTTTGTTTGCCGGGTGTGTAATGATTTCCGCGAGATACATCCTGCTTCCTCTCCTGGTGGCCCTGACCCTGTTGCTCGCCGGGTGTTCCACCCCCGAATCCCGCGATCGACCGGACGTAAAAACATTGTTTCGAAAGGCGCTGGAGGAATCCCGAGTGACGGGGAAGGATCCGGCCCGGGAGATCGCCCGGGAGCAAAATCAGGCGGATCGGGACACGTCCGACGCGGAGAAAACGTCGAAAAAGAAGGTGCGTCAATCGTTTCGTCGAGCGATGCGCTGGCTGGGCCGGCGTGTGAAGGCGTCGTTCCAGTCGTTCTTTGATCTTGAGTCCCCCTCGGAGGAGGGGAGTGACGGGGTCCCCGGGCGCAAGAAACTGTCCGGTCCTCCGGTGACGTCGTCGTTCACCCAGACGCAGGTTCGCCAGGCCATTCAGGTCATTGCGAACCAGGCGGACGTAAACGTCATCGTCGGACAGCAGGTGCAGGGGGTGGTCACGGCGCAGATCCAGGAGGAGCCGTTCGAACAGGCACTGCAGCGGCTGCTGCTTCCACTGGGGCTCGTGTACCGAAAGGTGAATGAGTCCCGGTACTACGTGGGGACCTCGAATCCCTCCTCGGCCCTGTTTCCCCGCCTCGCCGTGAGCCGGTCGTACCGGGCGAAGGAGCTGGATCCGACGAAACTCAAGGAGTTGCTGTCGGAACGCTACAAGAAGTTTGTGCGGGTCAGTGAAAAGCAGCAGATTCTGTTGATCGAAGCCCCGGTCCGGATCGCTCACGAGATCCGGAGGCGGCTGAAGAAAAAGGACCGACCGGTGCCGCAGGTGGTGCTGGAGGCCATCGTCGTCGTGTTTTCGCCCGATTCCCGGTTTCGGTTTGGGCTGGATTTCAGTCAGGGGGTTCGGGTGGAGGGCGATGACTTCATAAACGTCATGATGGAGGACCTGAACCTGTCCGGCCAGTACGGTCCCCCCCAGTTCAGTGCCGTACGAAACTTCTCCTTCACGTCGGCGTTTCTTGAGGCACTCGCGGAGGAGGGTTACCTGACGATTCGGGCGTCGCCCCGGGTGATGGCAAGGGCCGGAGAAAAGGCCAAGATCCGGATCGGTCGCCAGACGTTTTTCTCGGAAATCCCTGGAAACGTCGAGGACGCGCGGTTTTTCAACCAGGAAATCCGGGACGTGGAGTCCGGCATCGAACTGGAGATGGTTCCCACTATCCGGGGAAAGGAGGTGCTGATTGACCTGCAGAAAGCGGAGGTGAGTGAAGAAATCCGCACCTCGCAGTCGGCAACAAGCGTCAACACGGATTTCCCGGTCATCAACCGCCGGACGGTGTCCACGATGGTTCAGGTGCAGGATCGGCAGACCCTGGTCATCGGTGGACTGGTGCAGCGAAACGTCGTGGACCAGGAGGCGGAAGTTCCGGGCCTCGCGAAGATTCCCCTGCTGGGGAACCTGTTTTACGAGGTCGATCGGCAAACCCAGCAGCGGGAAGTCGCCGTGTTTCTTTCACCCCGCATCGTGAACCGGGGAAGCGAATGAAAAACGGAGCCTTTCTTCTCGTCACTGCTTTTATCCTCGCGTTGACCCATACCGGCTTTGAGGGCAAGGTTCAGGCGCAGGATCAGGGTGAGGACGAGTCCGCCGAATCCTCCGGAGAAGAGTCGGAGCAGTCCGGTGTCAGCCCGGGCTTCTTCTTTCAAAACTTGTCCACGGAGGTGTCCGCGGCGCCGGGCCAGCAGGCGGAGTTCCAGTTTGTCCTTCAGAACACCGGAGGCCAGCGGGAGATCGAAGTCGAAGCGGTCCATCTGCGTCAGGAACGCAACGGCAGCATTACATACGACGAGGAAGCGGAGCCACCGGACGAGGTCTCGTTCCAGACCCCGCAGGAGTTTACGGTCGAAGCAAAACAGGAGTTTACGATCGAAGGGTCGATCAGCGTCAATCAGGGCGGGGGAGCGGGTCGGTATTACGGGATCTTTGTGTACGATCGGGGTCGTCCGGTGGAGGTGTCCCCGCAGAATCAGTCGCCTGAGGAGCAGGAACGTCGAATTGTGGTCAATTACGTAACGCGCTACCTCCTGCGCGTGGAGCTGGCGGTGGCCGGCGCGGAGGTGCAGAATTTCGACGGGCTCGAAATTACCGAGCAGGGCCTTCAATCCCGAGACGGGAAAGCGTATGCGTACGCGGTCCTTCAGAACAATACGGAGTCCGTGCTGGAGGTGAGGGCTCAGGTTTACCTGCGGAGACAGGGGGGACGACCGCTCGGGCCGCCCTTTTTCCTCCACCTGCCGGTGTCGGCTACGGATTCACCGCCGGAGAAGTATGAGTCGAGCATCCTGCCCGGCGCGGAAGTGCTGGTGCACCGGCAGGTCCCGGAACCGGTCCTGCCCGGTGCGTACGAGATGGAACTTGGCATCCAGTCCGGTCCGATCACGGTGCGCAGCTCGACGGCGACGGTCGAGGTGGAGGAAGGACAGTTCCCCGCTCAGAACCAGGTGGTGTCCCGGATCGTGGGAAACGTCCGGGTGAGCCCGTCCCGGATCCTGTTCTCCCGGCGGCCCCGTGGTGATCGAATTCAGTCGATCAAGGTCGTAAACGAAAGCGATCAGGAAATTAACGTCACGCTGGACGCTGAACCGATGAACGGGGACGCGGACGAACTCTCCTGGCTTACGTATCGCCCGAAACAGTTTTCCGTGCCGAAAAACCAGAGCCGGGGAGTGACCATGTCGGCCGCAGGCGACACGGACGGTCATGCGTACGGGTTCCTGGCGGTGACCGTGGAGCCGACGGAGACCCTGGCCGGCGGCACGCGGAAAGTCCCCGTGGCATTTCTGTCCAATGATCCACTGAACGTGTCCCTGGAAACGGAGAACCTGCAGCAGGGAATGAGTGATGCGGGTCCGGTGCTGACGCTTCCGGTACAAAACACGGGGAACGTGCACCTGAATCTGCAGGCCACTATGACGATTGAGACGGAATTCGGGGACGACGTCACGTTGAAAGGCGGGTTCGGGGACTGGATCCTACCCGGGGAGACGGGAGAGGTGGAGTTTCAGCTGGAGGAGGTGCCGCCGAAGGGAAGTTATCCGGTTCGTATTACGCTGAAACCGGGGCACGGCAAGGAGCCGATCACGCTGGAACGAACGTTGAACGTCCAGCAGTAACGTACGCTCACGCATAACAAGAACAGTTTCTCACCGGCGAACTTCCCGGAGCACCGTGAGCGTAAATGCTCACCTATTCGTGACGTACCTGGAGCGCCGGTTCCTTGTCGGCGAAAAATGGAGCGCCAGCATCCTTGCTGGCTTTTTTTAAAATGCAGCTCTGTCATCCCTGCCGGCCAACATGAATCATTTCAGGCGTGACGCGGTCGTAAACCTTTCCACTTCTTCTTCGGGTAGCTCCACGACGGAAATAACGTTGTGCGTTGGTAAATCAGCCGGGGCCGCATGCCGCTCCGCAGGAGCTCAGTAATCTGTTTGCCTCCGCTTCAGGAAAACAATCCGGCCCCTCCGAAGCCTTGCGAAAACGGGGCTCCCACCAACGATTGTCGACCAGTGAACGGCCCGCCGCACCTCATTCCAACCAAAGTGTTTTGCGGTTGACGAACTCCTTGATGCCCGGTTCGGAAAACTCCCGTCCGTGCCTGGATTGTTTGACCCCGCCGGACGGAACGCGCGGGTCGGCCTTGAGGAGCTGGTTGACGTACACACAGCCGGCGTCGATCCGCCGGCCGATGCGCCGACCCGGTCCCGGTCCACCGTCCAGATGCTGGCGCGGAGTCCGAGCGGCGTGTCGTTCGCCGTCCGGATCGCCTCCTGCTCGTCCGCCACTTCGAACACGGCCGCAACCGGATCGAACAGCTCCTCGTGATTGGTGGGAAAGCCGGCCAGTACGTCAGTGAGGATGGTAGGGGAGATAAAAGGCAAAAGGTACCGGTGCAGTCAAGGGACTCACCGCCAATAGTACAGTTTGCACCGGCGTCCTCGCTCTCGCGCACCTGTTCGTGCATCTGTTCCATCAACTTCTGCGACGTCTGCGGGCCCATGTCCCGATCCGGATCCATGGGATTGCCGATGATCAGGTTCGTACACGCGTCCGTCATCCGGCTCAGAATCTCGTCGTATACGTCGGATTCCAGTCTACACACAGAACCCCGAGGATGACCGAGGGGATGTGTTTTCGTGAAAGATTAAAAAAATCGTGTGAACTTGAAAAACGATAACCAGACCAAACCCAGCGGAGACGCAGGGATTGGTTGAATTTTTGTTACTCCGATCGCCTCAGGTATGAACCCCTCGGTCACCCTCGGGGCTCCGTTCACGTTTTTCCGTGAGATTGTTTCTTGCGTTTTCCACGGTTTACAGAGTTTATGTCCTGACAAATTTCTGCCTGACCCCGTTCAAATGGATCGGCTAAAACGTGACGGGCAACGTGTTAAGATATGTTCTTACAGGTAAAGAAACGGAGCAATTCACAACTATTCGTTCGTTCCAGAGGTTCACTCAACTGAACACATCGATGCCCGAAATCCATACACTGGGCCATTCAAACCGGGACCGTGACGAGTTTCTGCAGATCCTGTTCAGCTTGGACCTGGAATGCCTGGCGGACGTACGGAGGCATCCGGAATCGACCCGTTTTCCTCATTTCAGGGCTTCGAACCTGATACGGATGCTTCCGGAACAGGGGGTGCAATACGAACAACTTGGGGATCGTCTCGGCGGCTTCGTGGAGAAGGAGGAACTGCCGGTGGATCCGGACCGGATTTCCGGATGGGAGGCGGACGGGTTCAGACGGTATGCCGCCTACACCGAATCAGCGTCGTTCCGGGAGGGGGTAAAGAGGCTGGAGAACCTCGCGGAGGACCGAACGACCGCATTTATGTGTGCGGAAGGCTGGTACCGGAAATGCCATCGGCAGCTGATCGCGGACCAGCTGAAGGCGAGGGGGTGGACCGTGCACCACATTCAATCCCCCACCCGTGCGGAAGTACACGAGTACCGGAACGTGGTTCGTGTGGAGGAAGACCGGGCCCTGTACCGGGACGTCAACGAGTAAACCGTTCGATCCCGGGGGTTCGTGATGACGGGAGAAGAACGGATCGAGGATTGCCGGGCGGATCCTGTTGCTTTCGCCGTGAACCGCCACTCCGGGGACCAACCCTACATGTTCGTTCGGAGAAGGGACAGATGGTCCGGCTCTTCAGACTACAGGTTCGTCCGTTCGATACCGGACGGACTTCCATCTGCGCTGAGCCGATGGAATAACTCATGAGACCATAAGACAGATTGATAGAGCGGGAGGTTTCCCCTCGATGTAAGTGGTCAAAAATCCGTGGTAAAAGTAACACAGGCATTCATGCCTGTGAAAAATTCCATGTTCCTGATCCACAGACAAGAATGTCTGTGTTA
>CAYXQY010000061.1:0-18483 GCA_964466525.1 uncultured Planctomycetia bacterium | reverse complement strand
CGCGCTACACTGGGGGTGTAGAGGTCCCCGGTTCAAATCCGGGCGCCCCGATTCTCACATCCGTTCTTTTGCACAATCCTCTGAACCTCCCTTTCCCGGATATTAGCCTTCATGTTCGAATCGATCACTGACAGTTTTCAATCCGTACTTGACACCTTCCGAAGTCAGGGCAAACTTACGGAAGACAATATCAAGGAAGGACTGCGCGAAGTGCGCAAGGCCCTCCTGCAGGCGGACGTAAATTATCGAGTCGTAAAGAATTTTATCGATCGGGTCGAAAAAAAGGCGATTGGGGAAGAGGTTCTGGACGCAGTTCAGCCGGATCAACAGATCATCAAGATCGTCAGCGACGAACTTGAACGGCTGATGGGCCCCGTTGATCATGATCTGCCCGTGAACTCCAGCCGGCCCACGGTTCTGATGCTTACCGGCCTTCAGGGAAGCGGAAAAACGACCTCATGCGGAAAATTAGCGAAGTACCTCGAGGACGAAGGCCATAACCCGCTTATGGTTGCTGCTGATATGCGTCGACCCGCGGCGGTGGATCAGCTTGTCACACTCGGTGAAAGCGCCGACATCCCCGTGTTCACCGATCCGGACACAACTCCTCCCGGGCTCTGTGCACGATCGATCGAAGAAGCGGAAAATCAGGGTTGCGACTATGTTCTCCTTGACACGGCCGGGCGGCTGCATATCGATCAGGAGATGATGCAGGAACTTCAAACAATTACCGATCGAACCACCCCGGACCATATTTTTCTCGTCGCCGACGCCATGACGGGTCAGGATGCGGTAAATAGCGCCGAGGAATTTGACGAACAACTCTCTTTGGATTCCATCATCCTGACAAAACTCGATGGAGACGCGCGGGGTGGAGCCGCTCTCAGCATCAAAGAAGTGACAGGCACCCCCATTCAGTTCATTGGCACCGGCGAGAAACTGGAGGACCTCGAACCGTTCCATCCGGAACGAATGGCCTCTCGAATTCTGGGAATGGGAGACGTGGTTACCCTCGTTGAAAAAGCCCAGGAGACGATGGACGAGGAATACGCTCAGGAAATGCAGGAGAAGATTCAATCCAACGAGTTCGACCTGCAGGACATGCTGGAACAGTTTCGAAAAGTACAGCAGATGGGGCCCATCAAACAGCTGCTCCAGATGGTTCCGGGAATGAGTGGGATGATGGATCAACTTGATGAATTTGACGAAAGCGAACTGGACCGGGTGGAAGCCATTATTCTTTCCATGACCCTCGAGGAACGACGGAATCCGGACCTTTTGAACTACAGTCGGAAAAAGCGTATTGCCGATGGAAGTGGTACATCGTTGCAGGACGTTAATACCCTCATCAACGAATTTCAACAAATGAAAGAACTGATGCAGCAGTTTCAGTCTGCCGGGGATCACGAACAGATCCCCTCTTCCATGCCGTTCCAGGATAAGTTGCCGTTTTAATTATGCCCTTCTTCCTCTACATAAGAATGTGAAAATTTCAGCAAAAACGGATTATGCGTGCATCGCCGTTCTGGAACTGTCAAAACAGTACGAGTTGGATACGCCGATTTCTATATCCACGATTTCGGATCGGCATGGCATTTCGGAAACCTTTCTTGTACATATCATGAAAGACCTGAAGAAGGAAGGAATCGTCGAAAGTACCCGGGGAGCCAAGGGGGGATATCACTTATCACGGCCTCCGGTCGATATTTCCGTGGCCGAAGTAATCCAGGCCATCGAAGGTCCCTTTATCGACGTGAAATGTATGAACTCCAGCGGAGGCGAGGGATGTGAACTCGAATCGAACTGCGACCTGCCTTCCGTTTGGGACCTCGTAAAACTGCGCATCGTGTCCGTTCTCGAAGAAATGAGTTTCAGGGACGTAAAACGACTTTCCAACGCGTTCCAGGAGGATCGGAAAACGACCTTTGACGCCTCAGCTGCCGTTGAACAAGCGTTCGTCAATGACGGATAATACAGGTCGTTGCCTTGTTCCGTGCTGCATGCGAACGGACTGAACCGCATCGGTCGATCCATTTTTAACTCCTGCCGATTTTCTTACCATCGTCAACAATTCATACTCGATGTATCCTCATGGAAGAAAACACGAACCGGTCAATTAACCTGTGTGGGAAGACGTGTCCGGAAACATTTGTTGAGGCCAAACTTGCCCTGGAAAACCTGGAAGGGGGAGGGCATCTGGAAGTTATCGTCGACGATTCACGTTCCGCTGAACGGATCCCCCGGAACATGAAGAATCATGGTCAGACGCTCGTCAGCAAAACGAAAGTGAACGGAACCTGGAAACTCATCCTCGAGCACAACCCGAACCATGATCGCGACAAATGGGTCCTGATGGATTAAATCTATCACGGAGTGTTTCTGCTGTTTTTATGAAAAGATACGTTTTGTACGTACTGGGCGTCGTTCCCGGGCTGGTTCAGGCTCATTATGACGCTCCATGGAGAGGGAGTTTGTACCTGGTTCTGTTTCTTGTCTTCCTGAACGCCACGATCATGTCTGAATTCTGGCTGGCCGGATACCGTATGAAAATGATGTTTCAGATTCTTTCCGGTTTTTGCACCCTCGCCACCTGGTTCTGTTCTTATCGTGACATGCTATATATAATAGCCGGGGAATCGAAGGTGAAATCCGCCGAAACAGATAACCACGAGTCTTCTTACAACGAAAAATAAATTTCAATCGATTTCGTCCTATGGAAGCTGTAGAGAATTGCGGTTTGTTTGGCATCTTCGATCATCCCCACGCTGCAGAAAAGACGTATTACGGATTGTACGCTCTGCAACACAGAGGGGAGGAATCAGCCGGTATTGCTTCAACCGACGGGCAGGAAATCAAACACCACAAGGATATGGGCCTTGTCGGAAAAGTGTTCCGTGAGGAAGAACTGGAAACGGTGGCCAATGATACGGCGATCGGTCACGTCCGGTACTCCACGACCGGCTCCAGCAATATTCTGAACGCTCAACCCATTGTCGTTGATTGTGCTCAGGGGCAAATCGGAGTGGCCCATAACGGCAACCTCGTGAATAGTGCCTCTCTACGTTCGGAATTTGAGAAAGAGGGCTCCATTTTTCAGACCACGATGGATAGTGAGATTGTGGTGCATCAGCTTGCAAGTCCGGAAATAAGTAACAGTGATGAACCGTACGTGGAGGCGTGTAAAACGTTGCGTGGCGCTTATTCTTTGCTCGTGCTCAGGGAAGACGAGCTGGTTGCAATCCGGGACCCACAGGGGTTTCGTCCCCTGTGTCTGGGTAAACTTGACGATAGCTGGGTGGTGGCTTCAGAAACCTGCGCCTTTGAACTTGTTGGAGCGGAATACATCCGGGACGTCGAGCCCGGGGAAATACTTCGTATCGACGAGGAGGGCCTGACGTCTAAACGGATCCCGGATACCACCGGAACCGGACAGAGTGCTTGTGCTTTTGAGTACGTCTATTTCTCCCGACCGGATAGCAAAGTCTTCGGTCAAACGGTACAGAAAGTTCGAGAACGGCTGGGGCGTCGTCTTGCGAGAGAAAATCCGGTGGATGCGGATTGTGTAATTTCCATACCGGACAGTGGAAACGCAGCGGCACTTGGCTACTCTCAGGAGGCGAATCTACCGATCGAACATGGCTTTATACGAAATCATTACGTTGGACGCACATTCATTCAACCCAGTCAGGGAGATCGAGAAGAATCGGTTCGAGTGAAAATCAACGTTGTAGAAGAAGTCGTGAAAGGAAAACGAATTATTGTCGTGGATGATTCCATCATCCGGGGGACGACGTCGAAATCCAGAGTGGGATTGCTCTGGGAAGCCGGCGCCGAGGAAGTTCACCTTCGCATCTCCTGTCCTCCCACCATTTCTCCGTGCTATTACGGGATCGACTTTCCGACGGAGGATGAGTTGATCGCAAACAACAAAACCATTGATGAAATTGCGGAGCATGCCGACGTCACCAGTCTTTCCTACCTGAGTCTGGAAGGGTTTCAGGAAGCACTTGATCGGAATCCGGACGACTATTGCATGGCGTGCTGGACGAAGGACTACCCTGTGGAAGTCGATGATGCACTCAATAAGCACGTGCTGGAGTAAACGCTCGGGATATCCTGATATCACATCAAACCTCCTTTCCACCATTTGAATCATGCCTGACTCTACCACGTACAAGGACGCCGGGGTCGATCTGGACAAAGCCGATCGGATCACGGAAGACATCGCGGAACGCGTTCGTGATACGTATTCGCCGCGAGTAATGGAGGACGGCCCCGGTTTTGCCGGCCTGTTTGCTCTCGATTACAAAGACAAGATTTTCTCGCGGGACTACCGGGATCCCGTTCTGCTTGGTGCAACGGATGGGGTTGGAACGAAATTAAAGGTGGCTTTTAAAGCCGACAGGCACGATACCATCGGGATCGACCTCGTTGCTATGGCGGTCAACGACCTTATGGTTCAGGGGGGAGAACCCCTTTTTTTTCTGGACTACCTGTCGACCGGATCGCTGGAAAAACATGTCGTCAATGAAGTGGTCAGTGGGATTGTTGAAGGATGCAAACAGGCGGGTTGTGCTCTACTGGGGGGGGAAACGGCTGAAATGCCCGGCTTTTACGCAAGCGGTGAATACGATATGGCGGGGTTCTGCGTCGGGGTGGCGGAACGTTCCCGGTTAATCACAGGTGAGAAAATTAAGCCGGGTGACGTCGTGATCGGTTTTCCCTCGTCCGGTCTGCACTCCAATGGCTTCTCGCTGGTGAGATTGGTGTTGCTGGAAAAAGGAGGTCTGTCACTCGGCGATACGCCGGAAGGGTTCACAAGCACTGTGGGCGAAGAACTTCTGAGACCGACCCGCATATACGCCCCGGCGATACGACATCTGTTTAATTATTACCGTTCGATTATGCCCGTCAAAGGAATGGCACACATCACCGGCGGTGGATTGATTGAAAACATATCTCGAGTACTGCCTCCTTCCTGCGATGCCGTACTTGAGGCTTCCACCTGGAAGCGCCACGAAATCTTCGATCTCATCCGCACAATGGGAAACGTGGATCTGCGCGAGATGTACCGAACGTTCAACATGGGAATTGGCCTGGCCCTCGTCTGTGACCCACACTACAAGGATGCCATTCCGGAACATATTTCGGAACATGTTCCCGGAGCGGGAGTGATCGGTCATATTGAAAAGGGCGGAGGCACTGTGAATATCAATGGCCTGTCCGGGTAAACCGGGTCACTGGATGCGGACCATGAACATCAATTTCCCAGGGTGGATTCGTTCTCGGACCGTCCTGACCTCAAGACGTTCAACTCCTTCCTCTGAACCCGATCCTCCGGTGGGAGTTCTCGTTCGGCGATTGCTTCTAACGCCGCGCAGGTAAACTCTATGTTCTCGGCATCGAGAAAACCCTGTATGTATTTTTCCCAGTGGTCGTCTCCTGATCGACCCATGGCGGAAATCGATGATACGCGACTGTCAATACCCGGCTGGTTGTAAAGCCAGAAGATCCACTCACGAAGAATGGTCACGGAAAGAAAATAGGCACAAAGCTGCAGTGCCTGACCACGAACTTTGAGACCCGTTTCCGGGTTCTGTAAAATTGAAACCGACCCCCGCTTCACGGAGTCGATCACCTGATCTTTCATTTCTTTCGTCGAAACGCAGGAGCGTGCGGAGTCAAACAGAACTTCAAGCTGTTCGAGGGACCGGATCCGTATGTGCGTTTGTTCATTCCGATCGGCGGCCACATGCAAAAGCCCCTCCACCGTATGACGATGTTGAACAAATCGATCGGAAATTGATACTGCTCTCTTCCTGATTGTTTCATCCGGATCATGCATCAGGTCAACGAGCAGCTCCGCGGCCCCGGGATCCTCACGATCCCTTCGAAGCAACGAAGAAAGTGCAATCTCCTTGTCCCGGTATGTCAGATTAGATGCATCCATGAGTAAATCGATATGATACCAGCCACAATGAATTGTAAAATTGTAAAAGAAGAAATCCCATGTTGAAAGGATCTGGTAAAACAGTCGGCCGGCTTTCTACTTCGGAACGATGCATCGGCAGTAAAAAAATCTGACAGGCTTTCGCCGTCCCGCTTTTCAACTCGTCAGTTTGTCCACCGGCCTGTCCGGAACTGATCCAGATGTTACTGAATAATGTCGGTTTCGTGCCGGAAAAAGGCAAATTTGACCGAATCTGGTTTGTGGCATAATAATTGCTTCTCATAAACTGCAGAATCATGATCATGCATGAGTATTCACGGACGTAATGTTCATTCAATCGGACCATTTTCACAGGAGTATACAATGAGTGCCAAACAGATTGCTTTCGATCAGGAAGCAAGAGAGGAAATAAAAGAAGGGGTCAGCAAACTGGCCCGCGCCGTAAAAACGACGCTCGGACCACGCGGTCGAAACGTCGTACTTGAACAATCCTTTGGAACGCCGACCGTCACGAAAGACGGCGTTACCGTTGCTGAAGAAATTGAGCTCGAGGATAAGTATCAGGATCTGGGAACCCAGATGGTGAAAGAAGTGGCCTCGAAAACAGGAGATGATGCCGGGGACGGAACCACCACGGCTACCGTCCTTGCCGAGGCCATTTTCATCGAAGGCCTGAAGAACGTCGTGGCCGGAGCCAACCCTCTTGAAATCAAGAGAGGCATCAACCGGGCCGTCAAGAAAGTCGTCCAGGAACTGAAGGAACATTCCCAGGACGTGAGTGATCCTCAGGAGATTTCCTACGTGGGGTCAATTGCCGCCAACAACGACCCGGAAATCGGAGAAAATATTGCCAAGGCCATGGAAAAGGTCGGGGAAGATGGCGTCATTACTATTGAAGAAGGCAAAGGCCTTGAAACCACGGTTGATATCGTTGAAGGCATGCAGTGGGATAAAGGCTACCTATCACCGCACTTCATAACCGACCAGGACGAAATGCAGGTGGATCTTGAAGATCCCTACATACTGATCCTTGAGGACAAGGTTACAAACGTACAGGACCTGATTCCACTGCTCGAAAGCGTTTCTCAGGCGAACAAGCCGCTGCTCATTATCGCCGAGGACGTTGAAGGCGAAGCGCTTGCAACGCTTGTCGTGAACAAACTCCGCGGCATGCTTGACGTCGCAGCCGTAAAGGCACCCGGGTTCGGTGACCGTCGGAAAGCGATGCTTGAAGACATCGCCGTGTTAACAGGCGGTCAGATGATTTCCGAAGAAATCGGACTGGACCTTGATAGCGTCACCCTCGACCATCTCGGTCAGGCCAAGCAGGTGACCATCACGAAAGACGATACGACGATCGTGGAAGGTGCCGGAGATTCGTCCGAAATCCAGGATCGCGTAAATCAGATCCAGGCCGAACTTGAACGTTCGGACTCGGATTATGATCGAGAAAAGCTCGAGGAACGTCGAGCGAAACTTGCCGGTGGGGTGGCTCAGATCAACGTCGGTGCAGCCACCGAAGTTGAAATGAAGGAGAAGAAAGCTCGCGTGGAAGATGCCCTGCACGCCACGCGTGCCGCTGTTGCCGAAGGAATACTCCCCGGTGGTGGTGTTTCGTTGCTCCGACTTCATAAAGAACTGGAGGACTACCAGGTCAAATCCGGCGAAAAAGTCGGAAAAAACATCATCAAACGGGCGCTTACGGCCCCACTGAAACAGATCGCCAAAAATTCCGGAGAAGATCCGTCCATCGTCGCGGATCGAATTCTCTCGGAAGACAACTTCAACTACGGGTTCAACGCACGCGAACTCGAATACGGTGACCTTGTCGAAGAAGGGGTCATTGATCCGACCAAGGTCGTGCGAAACGCCCTTCAAAATGCGGCGTCCGTGGCGACGCTTCTGCTGACAACTGATGCCCTGATTGCCAATATCGAAGACGAAGAGGAAGGGGAAGGCGGTGGCGGACCTGCCGGCGGAGCGCCAGGAGCAGGTGCACCCGGTGGCGGCGGCATGCCCCCGATGTAGCAGAACCGTAGAACTACAACAGGAATCTGAAAAGGCGGCGGTCTTCCGCCGCCTTTTCTTTTTCCTCCCGGTTCCCCTGCAGGATTGATAACTAAAATTTGATTTGTTAGTCTGTTTTTGCTGCTTCCGTTCCGTGGAGGAAGCAACTCAGAACCGAGCCTTCAACTGCTCTTGTCTTTACTCAAGGATCCACACATGAAACGTTGCGATCGTTGTCAGGAGCGTCAGGCAACTGTTCACATGACGGATATATCGGACATGGAAATCCAGGATGAAACGCATCTGTGCAGTGAATGTGCTGAATCGGAAGGTCTTCAGTACAACGTGGAACTGGATCTCTCCGATTTAATTCCGGATGAACTGAACATCGATGAGATCGATGAGATTCAGAATCGAGAGGAGGAAATCGCCGACCTGAAATGTCCTGAATGCGGTATGACGTTTGAGGAATTTCAGGAAACACGCCGGCTCGGGTGTCCGGACGACTACGAAATCTTTTCTCCGGGTCTGGATCCGCTTCTGGAGCAGATTCACGATCGTCTCGAACACACCGGCAAAGTCCCCTCCGGCGTCAACGACATCGTCGAAGTTGAACACAAAATTCAGAAAGCCGAACATGAATTACAGACCGCTGTAAATGAAGAAAAGTTTGAACGGGCTGCTGAACTTCGGGATCGGATCGATGAGCTAAGAAACAAAATAAGCTCCCTTGCAGACAAAAATTCGGAAGAACAGTCCACGGACAGCGAAGCAGCTGAACAAAACACTTCGACTGACACGCAACGAGACCAAACATGAGTGATCAACAGCTGGAACAATACATTGATCACACGGGTGAATGGCTCAAGGATGAAGGAACCGATTCGGACATCGTTATTTCCAGTCGGGTGAGACTGGCAAGAAACGTTGAAGGTTACCCGTTCAGTCACCGGGCGTCCGACGAGAAATTGTCGGCCATTCATGAAACGGTCCGTTCAAGGCTGGATCAAATCGACGCTCTCGGCAACCACGACTACTACCGGGTGAATGAACTTTCCGATTTAGACACGTCCTTTCTCGCCGAACGGCACCTGATAAGTTCGGAGTTTGCTGAACTGGATTGGGAACGCGGGGTGGCCGTCACGCCGGATGAACGGATTTCGATTATGGTGAACGAGGAGGATCACCTCCGTCTTCAGGTCATACGCTCGGGGGCCAACCTCGACACTTCATGGCAACACCTGAACCGGCTCGACGACCAACTCGAATCCTTTGTCAAGTTCGCGTTTTCGCCGAAATACGGGTATCTCACCGCCTGTCCCACCAATGCCGGCACAGCTCTCCGGGTCTCGGTTATGCTTCATTTACCGGTGCTTAACCTCACCAATCAAATGGACAATGTATTTCAGTCACTGTCCAACGTGAATTTCACAACAAGGGGACTTTACGGTGAGGGAACCCAGGCTTCCGGTGACCTTTTCCAGATCTCAAACCAGGTGACCATGAACAAGAGCGAACAGGAATTTATCGATCAGATGGCCGGCATGATACCGGAAATTATCAGGTTTGAACGGGAGTGGAGGGAACGTATGCTGGACGAAGAACCGATGAAGCTCAAAGATCGCATTTTTCGAGCCGTCGGCACCCTGAAAAATGCATATTCAATCACATCGGACGAAGCGACGGAGTGTCTGTCGGCACTTCGTCTCGGCATCAGTCTGGACCTCCTTGACATGCCCCTTTCAGAGGTGAATGAGATGTTTCTGTATTCACAGCCCGCTCACCTTCAGAAAAAACTTAACCTTGAACTGAACAAGGAGCAACGAAATCAACGCCGTGCAAGCTACTTAAGGGACTCCGTGACCTCCTCCCTCTAATTCCGAACTCACCGGCCCACATGCCTCTTCAGATCAGGTGAATTTAACGTTTTCCATATCCATATCATCCTTCCAATGACCGATTCCCTTCACGTGGAAGCAGAGAACGGTTCATACCGGGTGGATATCGGCGAGGACATCTTTCAACGAATCGAGGATGTGCTCAGCAACCGGGATGAATCCGTAACGAAAGTATTTGTGGTTACGGATGATAATGTACGTGAATACTGGCTGAACCCATTACTTGAAAAACTTGAGCATACGGGGGTTCCTCACGATCACCTAATCGTACCTGCCGGTGAATCGTCAAAATCCCTTTCACAACTCGGAGATATCTGGACGGATCTACTGGAGAAGCAAGGGGATCGGTCTTCTGTGATAGCGGCACTGGGGGGGGGTGTGGTGGGGGATTTAGCGGGCTTTGCGGCCTCCACGTTCATGCGTGGAATTTCACTGATTCACGTGCCCACTTCGCTTCTCGCACAGGTCGATTCCTGTATTGGTGGAAAGGTTGGAATCAACCTTCCCGCCGCAAAAAACGCCGTGGGGTCTTTCTATCCTCCGCTTTACTGCTGTGTCGACGTACAGACGCTATCCACGCTACCCGATCGAGAATTTCGTGCCGGTCTCTCGGAAACGATTAAGTACGGATTAATTTTAGATGCGTCTTTTCTGGACTGGATCAACGCCTCTCTTGATCGGATTCTGGATCGAACCCCTGACGTCCTTACTCATCTTGTGCGACGATCGATTGCGTGTAAGGTCGACGTGGTTGAGCGAGATGAAAAAGAATCCGGATTGCGGCAGATTCTCAATTTCGGCCACACGTTCGGACATGGAATCGAGGCGGCCACCGCGTATGATTCGTACCTTCACGGAGAAGCGATTGCACCGGGCATGCTCGGTTCAATCCGATTGTCCGAACTGACGGACACACTTCAGGACCGTGAGCTTTTCACAAGGGTAAAGCACCTATTTGAACGGATTGGGCTTCCCACTGAAGTCCCTGAAATCACTGCCGACGATATTCTGCCTCACCTGAAACATGATAAAAAATCTAAAAAGGGAGAACCTCGATGGGTGCTGATTCAATCACCCGGTAACGTAACATACGGAAACACGGTTCCGCGTGACACTGTCATTAGCAGTATGTCCTCGTTCCTCGCCTGAACTTCCAGTACCATTCGGAACCTCTCAGATGGGTCACAAACTGATCTCTACGATCGGGCTGGGGGCTATGGGTGATCAGGACCAATCCTACTGCTGGAACGGTCATGCCTGTACCGCCAGACACTCCGGCTTCGCGCTCTATCAGCTTCTCTCCGAAGCTTCCTCCGTTTCCTCCCCCGAGGAAATCCTTTTCATCAGGGTGCCCGACTCAACAATCCGTTCCGAACAAATTGAGGACACCGGGAAGAAATTTCAGTCATTATCCATCACGGTAATAAATCAGGATGCACTTTCAAATGACCGCTGGTTGCATTACCGCTCCATACAGGACTTCGTCGATCATTCATCCTGCGTATTTGATATCACCGGGTGTCCTGAAGCACTTCTTGTGAGCTTTCTCAGTATCGCTTTTATTCGAAACGCCTCGGACATTGACGACCGGACAGCCAAAGTTTTTCTTGGACGACAATCCGACAGCGCCGATTCAGAAATCGTGTTTCAAAGGTTGGCTCCCCTTTTGAACCTGTCGGGTTGGCCTCCTGCGTTTGAAACCCTTCAGAAACACCTTGAACCCGGACCTCTCGCGGACCGAGTTGAGGAGTTGCATGATTTATCGTACACCAATTCGGATCTGCCCACATCGGTTCGTCTTCAACAGCTTGCCGGGATGATTCGGTCCACAACCAATAACCTAACCTCGTCACTACCCATCGAAGCCGGCTCCACCGGATCCGACCGGGATGACCAATTCTGGACCGAGGTGAGGGAAGATACCGAAAATTTAAATCCGCTGATGGACGAGCTTATTGAGGACTTCCGGACTGTACTGAAGGAAGTTACATTGGACGAATCAACCAACAAGAAGGAGGATTTAATCCTGAACGAACAGGAATTGCAGCGGCAGTTGAGAATTGCCGAACGGTTGTGTAATACAGAGAATCTTTTACCCGGTTTTTTACTTGCACGGGAACTGCTCGTTAACGGGGCGATTCTGGGAACGAACAACGAAGTTGAAGGCCCGATCTGGCTGGACGGAAACGAACGGGCCCGGGCCGCAGCTCCATTCTATCTCATCAATCACTGGATGCGGTATGATCAACTTCGAACCCTCCCCGGTGAAAAACAGAGGCACATTGCCAGGGTATGGGAAGGGGTAAAAAAACGAAGGAATGAGCTTGCCCATGCCGGATTCACACGGAACAGCATTCGAATGGGACGGCTCAAACACGAATTACAGAAGCGACTCCGTAAGATACAGTCACTTGTTCTGGAAGAAAGAGAACAACTGGACACCCTGCTTGAGTTCCCGTTTAGCGGTCATCAACTTCTCTATCCCGTTACCAACCAAGAGGACAAAACCACCTCATATTTAAACCGACTTGTAGAGGAAGTGGATAAGATCACCACCATTCGACTGCTTACAACGACCGACAGTGCTACCGACGATGTATTTCTGACCTGCAGGCAAACGGCCGAACGCTTGGCTGAGAGGGTTCAAACACGTGTAATTCCTGATTCGAAACAGAAATACGAATTCTGGGAAACGTATTGGAAACAGAACCGGAAGGACCTACTACAGAACCGGAAGGTGACAGTGATTTCAACGGGCGGTTCCCCGCTGATTGAACATACCGTACGAAAACTCCATGATCGAATTGCACAATTTGGGATTCAGAACGAGTTCATAGGCATCGAACAACGGGGCGAGAGGAAAGTCAATCTCGTTACGATTGATCGTCACCGGACACCATCGTAAGCACATTTTCAATAATTTTCCGCCCGGACGGGGTTAATATACTCTCCGGATGAAACTGGATCCCCGTTATGTTCAAAACTCGGTGTCGAATCCCCATGATCACATCCGAATCCGTACGAGCGGTCACTTCGAGTTCGTCCGGGATTTCCTGTCCCGATAGGGAATGGTACCGTCCGGCGGAAAAGGGGGTCTCCAGCCCGTCAAAAATACCCTTCTGATCGTGATATACGTTGGATGCCTTCCCGTGGAGTGTTTCAATGGATTTTCCCACTTTCCCTCCGAATGCTTCGATGATGGTTTGCTCTCCCAGACAGACGCCGAATATCGGTAGATCGTTTCTATATCGCTGAACGATGTCCACACACTGACCCGCCGACGACGGGGTGGAAGGACCCGGAGAAAGAACAAGCAGTTCCGGTTGATCCTCTTCTACAACTCGATCGATCGTCTGGAGTGAGACGTTATTTCGATATACGTCCACCGTACGTTCACGCTTCTTGAACTCATCCACAAGGTTATACGTAAACGAATCGAAGTTATCGATAAATAATATGTCGCTCATCTCAGGCACTCCGTTCTTCAGGAAGGACAACATGAGATTCGTGAAAGTACAATCCTAATTAGTTCGGAAGAAACATGCAACTGGACAGACGGGTGAATGTTGAAAGCATAGATTTGATATCATAGAATTTGAGGCCAATTGTGTAAATGGGACCACCCTAATGTGGAAAATCGATTTCATCGTTTTTTCGATGAATGTGACAGGGTCAGATCCGACGCGTAGACTCGTACCCCCCTCATCTCAACACGGGCCCACTCAGTTGTGTCAAAAGGGGACTGACGGTTCCATCCGGGAAGCTGGAAGCTCCTTCCCAATTGTTAAGCACAACGTTTCGAAGGTTTCATACATATGCATGCATTCGCATGGATGGGGTCGGTAGACGTGATGAAATCCTATTTCAGTTTATCCAATTTTTGCCATTGAGAGATGATTGAAGACATAGACACGATACTACTTCACGTGGAAAACCTCCGTCAGATGAGGCGGTTCTACCGGGATGTTCTCGGGATGAACGTGATGGACGATGGGAGCGAATTCGTCAACCTGAAATGTGGGGACATCCTGATCGGTCTCGAAAAAGTGGATGATGAATTTGACGAAACACCCGTCCGACGCAAAATGTCCCTCGTGCTTAACGTAAAAAAATTCGATCGGCTTGTGCGCGTTCTCAGGGAGGCCGACATCCCCATCCGAAGAGGTCCGGTTCTGAACCGGGAAGCCGGTGTGCAGTGGCTTACGATTGAGGACCCGGAAGGACATGAGCTTATTCTACAGGAATATACCAGCTGACGATCCTGTGTAAATACCGGATATCTACGTCGTCGCCCTGGTGAAAGAGCGTGACGGAAGATCCCATATTCCAGTCTGTACCGGGGGGGGTCGATTTTGGGACGGCCCTGACAAAAATCGTAACCACCAACCCGTGTTCAGCTTGATGATCTTCGTCCGAGGGGAACCGTAAATTTCTTCCTGGTACGGTTTCGCTTGACCGTCACGGTGACCGTTTCACCGTACCACCTGCTCTGAATCATTCGGATTGCTGCCGCTCCGTTGGGAACGGAACGATCGTTGATCGAAATCAATACATCACCTTCGCGAATTCCCGACTCTTCGGCCGGGGAGCCGTCCACCACCTTCACAATTTTCAGTGATGATTCCTTTTCCTGCACCCCGATACCGAGGTAGGGTGCCTCCTCTGTTTCCGGAAGTGTTTCAAGCATTTTATCCTCCGTCCAACTCCCGCTCTGTCCAAATGAAAGTTGGGTTCGTCTCGTTTCACCGGATCGACGGTACGTCACCTCCAGTTTATTGGGTCCGGGAAAACTTTGAATAATTCCTTTTAAACGTGGAATGCTGGTGATGTCATACCCGGCGATTGCCATAACCTGATCCCCTTTTCGAAGCCCGGCCTCGTACGGTTTTCCCCCTTCTTCAATATCACCGAGCGTAAGGACTCCCTCCTCCATCCGGCCGTACTTCAGCTCGAGTTCACCATCGACAACTTCCGTTTCGGCAAGAGACGACTGTGCATGAAACACGATGCCTCCTTTCTTAAGTACCGGAAGGAACCGGCGAATGCGACTGGCAGAAACCGCATATCCCACACCCGAGTTGGCCCGGGTACCGAATTTCGTTTCGATGCGTCCATTAATCCCAATCAATTTGCCGTCAAGTGTCACCAGAGGGCCTCCGGAGTTTCCGGGATTAATCGGGGCATCCGTCTGAAGGGCGTCCGGATACGCCTGTTTATAAACATGTCTGGCACTGATGATGCCATAAGTGGTAATGGGCCGGGCCGAAAACTGGCCCCGGAGAAACGGATTTCCGAGGGCGACAACCTGTTGTCCGATTTCCACGCGATCCGAGTTTCCGAGGGGAAGTGGATCAAACGTCGAGTCCGTGTCAACAATCTTACAGAGGGCAAGATCACCGCCAACCGCACCCATTGGGTCAACCCTGGCGCCCATCGGGTCCACCCCAACCACCAGGGCCCGGTGAGAGGTCCCTCCGACGGTTTCCACGTTGATGACCCGATCGACCTTCTCTTCCTCCTGGCGCTTCTGCTGAAAAATCTGAGCAACCACATGATAGTTCGTCAGAAAATATCCGTCTTTCGAAATAAAGACGCCCGATCCCCCCTGAACGAACACGAAAGAAGGAATGTAACGATTGATTTTTTGAGCCAGTTTCGCCTGTGCCTGCTTCGCTTTCCTCACGTAATCCGGCCGATCCTCCGACGTGGAATCCTCGGCATGCACGTAGGTCTGACCGGCCGTTGCAATCAACAACCCGAAAACAATCAACAGCACTCGCGTGGTATTCATTCTCCGGTTTCCAGGCATTCCCTTGTGGTGAGTTCAATTTTCATGGAGTCGACGTTCCCGTCGCGTTTGAATTTAATCCGCACCCTGTCCCCGGGCATATGACGGCGAATTTTGTTCACCAGATCCCGCCACTTAAAGATCTCTTTGTTCCCAAACGAAAGGATGATATCCCCGTCTTTCAATCCCGCCTTCGCAGCAGCACATCCTTCCACTACCCGGTCAACTCGGACGCCACGGTCCGGGCTGGAACCTCGTGCACGCTGAACACCGAGAAACGAACTACGGATCTCTTTTCCTTTCTTTAACATCGGCAGCACTTCCTGTATTGCCGCGGGCTTCACCGCCCGGTTCACACCCGAGTTCAATCCGGCAAACAGTGTATTTGAAAGGGTGATTCCCCTGACCACCCCGATGAGATCCCCCTCAATATTAATCACGGCCCCACCGGTATTACTGTAGTTGCAGAAGGTATCCATCTGAAGGAATCGTCCGGCAAACAACTGCGTTGCACTCACAATGCCGCGGGATGCAGTGATCTTATCGGGACGTGGCCCCCGGCCCACCGTGATCGCCCAGTGTCCGACGGTCGCGTCGCGGCTTGATTTCACGTCCCCGATGGAAATGGGTTCCGCTCGATTGGGAAGCTGACGTTCAGGAATGTCCAAAAGCGCAAGGTCAAATCCCTCGTAGGTGCCTTTCACCTTTCCGGGAAGACGCTCCCCCCCGGGCACGTATACCCTCAGGTCGGATCGATGCTTTGCACTTACAGCAAAATGGGTGGTCAAAACATAACCCCCGTCCAGTAAGATTCCCGAATATCCCGTCTCCGGGGGCGCGATATACTGGAGGAAATCCAGTGCGTCCCGACCCCCCGTGCGGCTGCGCAGCACCTGTCGAAACTTGGCCTGGAATCGGTCGAAGCCCCTTTTGTCCAGACGGTGTAAGAGGGTTCTCAGTGCCCGCCGGTGCGAATCGGTAAAGACACGCTCGGACTTTACGTTCTCGTAAAACCGGGATAACAGGTCATTGTCCCGCTCCTCCACAAGCTTCTGCAGTGAGGACACCTTGTCCCAGTTCAAGTCCGGACGTACGTTCACCACGGAACGTTTGACATTTTGGATCGCACGCTGGGTGGCTTTCTCCATGAACGAAGCTGAGGTGTCCGAAATGCTCGTCTCCGCCATACCCTGAGAAATAGCCAAACCAAGGCTCAGAATAACCAGTGATGTGATGGTTGCGTTTCTTAAAGACACCTTTTCCCTTTGATACGCAACGTCTATTGGCAGCCTGGTGAGAATGTACAAATTCATGGTTACAACGGTTCCGCCCCCACTCTCATTAAGATGGACCAGCGCTGGTTGTTTCGCTGAACGTAGACGAGAAACTGATCCCCGATCGACATGTCCTGCATCACGTCGCCGAAATCCGAGAGGTCGCTGATCTCCTTCCCGTTCGCCTGGTAAATCAGATCTCCTTCGCGTAAACCGGCAAACCAGGCCGGGCTTTTCTCCGTTACCGTTTTGACCCGAACTCCTTCGGGGTCTTCCTTACGGATGTTTTCAAGCTTCAGTCCGAGATAGGACTTTGCGTCGTCTCTGTCGACCTCCTGATCATGGTAGGACCTGAGCAAACCCGTGTAGCTTTGAAACAGATGGACGGGAACGGCCATTCCCATCCATCGAGCTCGATCGGCTGTGAGTGAGATAATCCCAACAAGCCGGCCCTTCCGGTCTACGATGGGCCCGCCATCCGTACCGGGGTTAATTGAACTGTCGACTTCGATTTGAAGGCCTTTGTACTGACTTTGCCAATAGACGCTTTCCGTCGGATAAGATCCGGAGACGATTCCGCTGGAAAACGAGATGTGTCCCTGCTGGTGAGAAAGGCCGAATGCATTACCCGCCGAATAAATCTGGCTCCCGACGGACAGATTCTCACTCTTGCCGTACCCAATGTCCTGATAGCCGCTGCCTTCCATTTTTAGCAAGCTAATTTCAAATCGCAGGGAGGCTCCGACGAGGGTTGCCGTCCTGCGTTTGCGGTCATGTAGAACAATCCGAATATCTTCCGCGCCGGGCGGTACAACACTGGTACTCGAGAGAATGTAACCGCCGGAAGAGATGATGACCCCGGTGCCGTAATAGGGTCCTTTCCTGGGATTGTTCTCCCCTTTAACTTCGCAGAGGATCGATACGACACTCGGTCGCAGCTTTGAGTGTATATTTTTACTGTGCGATTCAAGCTGCTGAAGTGGAGAGGGTGACGCACCGGCCGATAGCTGTAAACCGGATATACAAAGGCAGGAAAGAAGAATCAAACACAGATTCTTACTGCCGGTCCGAGAAAATAGAATAAACATGCAGTCAAAATTATGGCTGTAAATATTTGCCGGAGCGAAAAGGAACTATATTCCGGGTCCCGTAAATTTTCAAGGAATAACGGGGGTCGTTCGTTCCGTCCTACTCGAACACAGTCGCCACAAACGACCTGTCCTGAGGGATATGTCCACGAATGAGCACTTAGAAATGTGTTTGATCGTTGACTACACCGAACGTTTCGAGGAGGAGGAAGAGGAGGAGGAGGAGGAGAATGCAATGCCGAACGTGGATTGTCGACCACGAAAGCGGAAATTGAGCCGTTCGAAAGAATGCGAATTTACAGTGCTTATCCACATGTTAAGAGGTTTTAAGTCGACTTTTCCGTCCTGATGGATGCGGTTTATTTGACCGTCCGCTGTGTCAAAAATCCTCGGCGATCTCTGCGGCCTCACCTGCGTTTTTTCCGTACGGACGGAACACATCTCCTCGCACTGACGTTACAAGGGTCTTTCAGCAGCC
>CAYXQY010000060.1:0-18622 GCA_964466525.1 uncultured Planctomycetia bacterium | reverse complement strand
AACGCCGACTCGCTGAAAATAACGTTTCACCTCATGACGCCTGTTCCCCGAATTCACTGAAACGACAAGCACCGGTTTCTCCCGGAATTGTTCTTCGAGTGAAGTGACCGACGGCCACTTATCGGCACAGCTGGGTCACTGTTCCTCGAAGAAGTAGAACAAGATCGTTTTGTTTTTGAGCGCAGCCTCCCAGAACGGCCCTTCGTGCAGCCACTGGTTCTTTTCCATGGGAAGGCTGATAGACGATTCCCCGGACCGTACGAAAGGTGCGGAAGAAAGTAGAAAGAAAAGAACGACGGCTGCAAAAAGACCATTAATATTTTTTTTCATGGATCCGTTACGCTGAAAAATTCCCACGAATGAACGCTATCCCGGTCGATTTGTCGTAAAGAAAGGAGAATAAATCGCAAATGATGAGTGGAACCCCCGATTTTTATGGAAAACTGCATTCTACTCGCAAGCGCCCGATCTATTCAAGGAATGAAATTACACTGTGGAGGAATTCCGGATCCCATGAATGAATCCGGAGGGAGATGGTCTACGTAACGGGACGTTGATTGATTCTGGATTTCCGGTATGTAACCGGGGTTTGAACCGGGGCCGGGGGGAGCGTCGAGACGATTGAAAGATGGAGGAACGATTCCACCATGAAGAACCCTCTATTTTTGGAACGGTATTTACACCGGTCCGGAACGCTTTTGCTCCTTTGGTGGTAGTCGAGGGTATTTTCAAGAATGGAAACTGCTTCAAGGGCCTACTACGGTCCCCAGCTTTCCTCCCGAAGGGTTTCGAGAGGAACGTAACGGTTCTCCCATCCCCTGGCAACGACCCGGTCCTCCTGAATGATTACGGGGGTCAGGTAATCGTCCGAGGATTTCGTTTTTGTCCAGTAATAGTATATCGTATATTTCTGGTTTTTCCTCCTGATATTGCGGATTCGAAACGGTTGCTGGAGTGAGGATTCGTACCAGGCAAGGGTGCCGACCTGAATCGGGATGGAACCGTGGGACATGACTTCAGCAAGTTCGTTTACGTGCAAACCCGTATAAATCCGGTTCTGCAATCGTTTCCTGTTCCGGGTACCGACGTGATGATGCTCACGTATGACCTGCTGTTGCACGGGTTGACCGGCGCAACCCGCGACCAGTAAGAAAAGTGATATGAGGAAGGATCGAAATCGAAATCTCGTCGACGTCATGAAGGCAAAAAAAAGTGGCACATGAGGTCAATCATGTGCCACCGGTGCGTTCTTCTGTTAATTACCGTAAACTGTGACCTTCTTTGTGGCGAACACGCCGGCAAACCCCTGTTTTTCGACGGTGACGTGCTGGATTTCGTTGATTCCTCCGTCTTTCGCGGCCTGACGCAGGGACGCATCCCCGTAGTTAATCACTCCGAGGATCGAATGTGCGTTTGCCTCTCCCGTCCGGGGATAACCGACCACTTTATGACGCTTTCCGGGTTTGATTTCCACGGATTTATGCGTTCCCGCCTGGTTCGCGTATAGCCCGGTAGCGGTTGGAGAGCGATCGATCGCCGGACCTGCGGAACAACCGATTACACTGACAGCAACTGCACCGACCAAACTGAGCAGGAATACATGACGCATGAGCACACCCCCAGAAAAACAATCCGATTCAACATATGACGATCAGAAATTGTGAAAATAGGAAACAACATAAAAATTTTCAAAATACGTAGTTCAGAATTTCTGGTTCTCTTCTTCCGTATCATATGCGGAGCGGTCTTTCCTGTCGCAGCCGGGACATTCGAACGTGGTTCCGTGTTCGAAATCGATGGTAATACCAAGAATGTCCCCGTTGATCTTCTATTATTCATATTCCCGGCACGCCACTGGAGAAATGCAAGATTATCACTTGCCTGCATCTGTGATCATGGATTCAGGAACGATTTCTGAGATGGTTTGTATCCATCCGATTCTGTGTTCCAGAAACGATTGACAGGAATCCATTCGTTGGGGTAGAATTTATTCGTTGTAACATTTATCTCATTCTTCGTCCGTGCGCATCGGCTGCGTTCTTCAATTCTCTGAATAGGAATGCCTGTATAAAAAGGGACATGCTTTTTCTATCCATCCCAGTACGTCCCGGTTTGTTCCTGAAGTCATTGGTTGATCCGGGATTCAGTACGGTATCCGTCACGCTGTGTGGGCTTGCAATTTTCATGGGTCTCCCTGTAGCCACCACCCAGGCCGGTGAAGGCTGGACGAGCGTCCGGACGTATCTGCCCGAAAGCTGGCCGAAAAATGGGTCCGAAGACCTGCACGACCACATTCAGAACGCACTGGAGGAGGAATCGATGTTGTTTTTCCCCGGGAGCGGAGAAAAGGAGGACCCCCTCGTTTATCCGACCACGGCGGGGCTGGAGGTACCGGAGGGAAACCGGGTGAAGTTCGCCCCGCACGCTCGCCTTCTCCGACTGCCATCGGAGGGACATCTCATTACGCTCCAGGAGGGTGCTTGTCTGACCGGCGCGGTCATTGACGGCAACAAATACGCGCACTGGCCGGAATTCAAAAAACTCGGCAAAAGCGACAGCGGGGTTCGTCTGAAAAACAGGTGTGTGATCGAGGACTGCGTGGTGTTTAACAACCCCGGTACCGCCTTTTTCTCCTATGGCTCCCACAACAGGGCCTACCGTTGCCTTGCGGAAAACGTGGGATACATCGACGTGAAGTTCGAGGAGGATTTCTATCAGGGGAAGTGGGATAAATGGAGCGGCGACGGCTTTTATTTCCGCGGCGACCACAACCTGATTAAGGACTGTGAAGCATACGATTGTTTTCGTTGGGGCTATGTTTCCAGTCACAGCGGTGCGCGGCAGAATACCTATGTCGACTGTAAGGGAGGCGACGTGAACTGGGATACTTACGGCTTTATCGATATAGAAGGAGCGGAGGCGAACAACCGACTGATACGCTGCGTAAGTCCGAACAGCCACATTGCGATTCCCGGCAGTCCGCTGACCGTCGTGAAGGAATGCGTTTCGTCGAGCATCCGGATTTACGACGCACAGAACCCGGATACGGTGGAAACGTATGGCGGGGGTGCGCTCAGTCCGCGGATTGAGGGGTGCACCACGACGCGCGGTGGCATCACCATGGGGGGGTACAGCAGCAGGAAAGGGAAGCACATCCCGGGGGGTCTATCGCCGATCGTCGTCGGGAATCGGATGTTCAAGTCCCACCCGGACCCGACCGACCCTTACAGCGACTGGTCGTTTAGCGTGCATTCCATCGATGGGAAAGGCACGGTGGCCAACAACGTCCTGTTCGAATACGACGGGCCGAGGGGAAAAGGTCCAGGCATGAATCTGGACAACATCGAGGGAACCAATAACGAGGTGGTATACGGACAGAACGACCTGGATCTGGCGGAACCAAAGCTTCGCTACGCTCATGTGCCGGATGGCTATGCGTCTGTCCTGACCCGGGAAAAGAAGGAAAGAAAATTGATGAACCTCAGGGAGACACTATATCAGGCCCCAGAATCCGGGGAATCTCTTCCGAACGCCGAAGGTTTCAGCATGGATTTTCCCCCCGACGAGAATGCACAGAAAGCGTTCATACCTGCCTACCGGGTGGGCTGGTCCAGCTCTGGGGGAACCGAGCTCCGGGGAGGCGGCGCCGTCATCACGAAGCGCCGGTTCGGTCCGGGCGTTTACCACGCCCGTTTCCTTCTCGATGAATCCCACCCGGACTTTGCCTATCACAGCTACGCGTTCCTGTTCTACGCGGGAGATGTGGAGAAGTTCGACGGAAGCGAGTCGGTCGGCCGCCGGACCGAGTACCTGTCACTGGCGTGGGACAAAAGCGGGAACGTGACGCTGAACTACACACCTTCTCCGGAAGAGGGCAAGCACGCGTCGACCTACGAGCTCGGCACCTGGTTTCAACCCGGGCCGTCGCCGGAGACCCGGATCAAACCCGGCGAGGCGGTTGACCTGACGATGAAGGTCCCCGAACCCGGGAACCCGCTGGAGGTCTACCTGAATCAAGCCGACACCCGGGGGACCCCCGACTGCAGTTTTACCATGCCCTCCAGACCGCGATCCGGGCACTTCGGATTTCTGAATTCAAAGTGGTATTCCCGCGTCCGTTTGCTGAAGCTCGATTACCGGCCTCTGAAGAATTAAAGCCCGGAACATTCCGGAGCGGGGGGCTCGGATAATTCGTGGGTCGCCGGAGGTGAGGCAAGGAGGTATTGGTGTCCCAGGACTGAATCGCAAAACGGATCTCACGTTTAGCTGATTTTCATTTCCCTCCAGAATCTTTTGATCGCTCCTCTGTACGAGGTTTGTTTGTGAGGGAACCAGCGTAAAACAGCTGTTCATTCCCCGTATTGAATCACTCGTTTTCACTCTCATCTTCACCGTTATCTTCCTTCCGAATTTGTTTCATCACTTCGCCAGAATCAGTCATAGTTGATAATAATTTGTATTTGAAAATTTTTGATATGATTGGTAATGTTCATTGGATCCTTTATTTGAGAGGCAGAGTGACCACGATTGAACGCCTTCTTTCATACGTTTCAATAGAGGTGGTTCAGATGAGAAAGAGAAGTTATCTTTCGTTTGCTCTGATCTTTTTTCTCGCTTTTTTTTCTCTTCATGTTTCAGGACAGGATTTCGGTCGGACCTCCTCAAACACGTCAGGGAAACCGTTTGCATATAGTAATTACTACATAGGTGTCGGAGGGGGTTACCATTATCTTTCAATCGATGGGGGAAGTGGAGTAAATGACAATATTATTGATTTTAATGAAGCTGACTTTGCATACAAATTATATGGTGGCAGACGATTTAGTAAGCACTTCGGGTTAGAGCTATCCGTTGTGGATTATGGAGAACCAGAGGGTAGCGTTTTTGATGTAAGCGGAGTAGATGATAAATTAAAAGTTGATGAATGGGGAACCACGTTGCATGCGGTGGGCTATATTCCGCACGGGATAACGAATCCCGGCAGCGGGGAGTTTTTTGAAATTTTCGGCAAGGCCGGTCCCGCCTGGGTGGATAGTGAGGGGGAAGCGGAAGCAACGATATCAGGCAACACGGTTAAAGTAAGTGCGGAGGATAGTGGATTTGGAGGTAGCTTCGGTATTGGTACGAATATCTATTTAACTTCTCACCTCGTTCTTCGAGCAGAAGGGGAGACACTTTTCTGGTTGGACCAGGATGCTGATACCGAACGTTATCTTGGTTTCGTAGGATTACAATATCACTTCGGGTCATAACCTCTGGATTTCCGCTTCTTGTCTGTTCTTAAGACGAAGGCTGAGCACATCACAATCTCCCCGAATGCCGTCGATATTTAGGAAAATACCTTCCTATGCAGGCTCTTATCTGCACCTCTATGCGCCATTACCCGGCAATTCCGAAAAAAGGTTTACTGATCCGACGACCAAACCTCTGAAGCTGTTCTACGGTTGGTGCCTCCACCGGTTGAATTGGGCGATATGTGGTATGGGAGTGCACGGATCCTGAAGGGTAGGCTTTCAACCTGCATCTTAATGTATTGGTGGTGGTTTCCCGGGACGAGACGGACCATCTCCTAAAAGAACGGATGCAATCGGGATTCCGACGTATCAAGGGTGAAGAGTTGGTGACGAGGATCCTGAAACACCTGAAAGCGTAACGCTCGTGAGATGTCACAGTTTCACATACAGCATTGTTCAGGGTTCCCGGTCCGCTTCCTTCTCATTGCAAATCAACATACTGAACTGTACCATGCTCAACAGTTCGTCGTTGTCAAAACAGGTTGTGTTATACGGTCCGTGACGGACGTCAACCGTCCGTGCGCCAAAATCGACTCAGATGGAACTAATCCGGCCCCATGAATAAGCCATGAACAAAACACCGATGTCGCTGCTCGGTTTCCTTGTGTTCCTGTTGTTCACGGGATTCCCCGGAAACAGCACCGCTCAAAAACTCGATCCCTCGAAGTTTGCACCCGGGAAATCCCTCACAATTCCCATGCCCGACAAAGGGAAACGGGTGATTTCCAAATGTAACGAACCGGTTCGAACACGAATCATCCTGCCCGATAATTTTCAGTCCTCCCGATCCCACCCCGTCTGGGTTCACATGCCGGCGGGCAAAGGAGACGCCGCAGATGTGAAACGCTGGGCGGACTTCATGAACCGGAAGAATTACGTATTTGTCAGTGTGGATTACACCTGCAAACGCGGCTATAAAGGGGGGTTCTCCCTTGTAAAATTTGTTTTGAAAAGCCTGGTTAATGCCCCGGGGATCAACCTGAAAACCAGGGGGATGGTGGTCTCCGGCAAATCCAGCGGCGCGTACGCCATCAGTATTTCGCACAACAGTTCATTCGGTAAGCTATTCGGGGCGTATATACTGGTGGCAGGGGGTCTTGAGCTGTCGCCCCCGGCCGTGGGGAAGAGCCGTGCTGTGTACTGGGCGATCGGGTCCGAGGACACGAAAAAAGCATCGGCGGGTCGATCCCGTGTTGCCGTGGTCCGAAAAAGTCACAGGCGTTTAAAAGGCAATGGGCTGAAGTCCACGTTGAATGAGATTGATGGAAAGGGGCACGGTATCGGGATCGATGATTTCGGAGAGGACCTGCGGAAGTGGGTTTACCGCTGGGCACCGCCATTTCGCAAGTTTTACGCGTACAAACGACGCATGGAACAGACCGATAACCCGTCCGATAAGCGTGAGTACGCGCAGAAAATACACAGTACCTGGCTCGAATTCCCCTGGAAAGACGAGGTTCCCTCCCCCGGTAACTAGACCCTGTCTAACTAACTGCAAACGAAGACACCTCATTTCTTCCCGGACGCACTCCGGAATGTCCTGTTCGGATGTGCGTTATCGGTCGCTCTGCTTCGTCATGTTCCCTCAACGATGGAGTTTTCTCATCGCCTCGTCCGCCTTCCTCGCGGAGCCCCCGGTGACGAGCACTGACGGGACGCTGGCGGTCCGGTCGAGGTTGTGCAGTGTTTCCGCGTACCGTCAATAAAACGTGTCGTAATCCGGGCGCACGTCGTACATGTATTCGACGCCGTGCCAGGAATTACGCTGTTCGCTCACCCAGTCGGGCCAGGTGTTCCGGCCGGGTGCGTTGATAAAATTGTCTGTCTTCTGGAGCTTCGTTACTCGAACACAAACCAACCGAACGCCCGGGGCCGGTGAAAGTCGGGTTCCCCGGTTGCCGGGTCGATCCAGCTCATCCAGCGACGCTGAATGTTTCCTCCTTCCCCATGACTGAACTCCGCACGGAACACGCCGGTCATGACCCGGTTTGCATCCTCGCCCGAGAACAGCCGGTTCTGTGTGAAAAAGGAAAGAGGAATCAGGCCCTCAATGGAATACCCGTCCTCCCGGATCTTGCCCCGCAGTGTCATGTCCGGAAGGGTCCATTCAAGGTCTAAATTACGGTAATACGAGGCCCGGAACGTCAATGCACGCCCGACCGGATCGATTTCCATCCCGTAATACGTCTCCATCCCGGGTGATCGGGCGAAGAACAGCTCGACACGATCTTCGTCAAGGATTTCCTTCTCCTGATCGACCGTTTCCCGTACGACGATATCCCGGTCACGGACGCGAAACGAAAAGAAGAAACCGCTGTCCCCGTAAAAGGCGCGAAAGTGCGTTGCTGGAGGGGATTCATCGGATTCATCACCCCGGTGGAATCGGATGTTCTTGAGCAGTTTTGCACGCTTCCACGCCTTCTCCTCCGGCACTCCGTCCAGCGAAATGTCCGCTTCCGGGAGGTGTTTTACCAGATACGTGCGGTCCGACGGCGTTCCCTTCGGCGGCTCCTTCTCGGATGTCTTCTGCATTCTGGTGTGCTCCCGAGTTCGACAGGAATGGGAAAACGATCTGTCGACGACCCCGGTGAAAGACGTACTTTCCGTCAAGAGATCATAGGAAGTTGCACGGGTATTCTCAATACCACGGGTTGTATTCCACCTCCGTGTCAATCGGGAGCAGTAGGAGGTTCCATCTCGTTATATTCGGTGACGCTTTCGTTTCATTGGAACTCTCGCTGATAAATGACCCCTGAAATCCGCGGTTGAGTAACGTGGAGTGGCGTGAATTCGGGTGATCAGGGTGGCACGAACTTTATGAGTGCGGTTAACGAGATAAAAAATGGCTTCTCACCATACCGATGTTCAATGCAATAATCCGACCGAATGACGTAACCTTCAATGCCCGCCGTTTAGCGGGGACGAGTTGGCATCGAGTCGGCTTCTGTACATCGGGCCAGGGTGGGGAAGACGGGGGCTTCCGAACGATCAAGGTGCGCTGTTGACCTCATCGGCCGTTTTCTCCGACTTTGACCGGAGCACGGATTATTGACCAGTAGTCTATATTCTCCTTGAATTCGTTCTGTCTCACGGGATTACCGGGGCCGGTTACGCGGACGGCACTGCCGGTGACGGCGGCGTAGTTGTCTTCGGTCTCGTTGCCGTGGATCTGATCCGGTCGTTTTGGTTCATTGATGTTGAAGGCGTGGGGGAACCCGAGTATTGCATTTCCGGCCATCCGGTTCTCCGCACCGTTGACGACGATCGCGATACGGGCCCGGCCGTCCTCGTCCCCGCGTCGGACCTGGAGCAGCACGTTGCCGATCACCTCGTTTTGGTTGCTCCCATCGGCGAGTGCTAACGCAAAGCGTGCGTTGCCTTCGACGACCATGCCATTGCCCCGGATTGTGATCCGCTCGGCCTTTTGCGTGGCGATGGCATGGCGTGCGGCGTTGTGGTTCTCATCACGTTCGACGCTGAAGACCTCGGCCGTTACGGGGTGTCGCGAGGTCACCACGTGGTTGTTCAGAATCTTCCCGCCTCTGGCGCGGCCGTGGGTGATGATGCCGTCCCCGCCTCCGCCCATTCCTCCGACACGAAGGATGCCGGCGTACCGGATGTCGTTGTGTTCGACGGCCCATTCTTTGCCGAGTCGCACGCCGCTGTCGCCGAGGTACCGCATCTCGTTGGCCATGACCTGCACGCCCCGGGCGCCGTGACGGGCACCACCGAGCGTGCCCACACCGAGTCCGGTGATGTGGTGAAGCCGGTTCCGGGCGACGACGGCCTGATCACCATCCCGTGCCACGCGGATCCCGTCGATGCGCTCGGGCGCCGTCGACCCATCGATTTCGAACCCGACGATTCCGCCGCTGCGTCCGGGCGAGACGATGTAAGACGTCTCCTCTGCACCGGTCGTGGGCGGAGCGACGATTGTCGCTCCCGACTCGGCCCGAAGCCAGAGACCGGGCGGCAGGTTCAGCTTTAGTTCCCTGTAATAGGCGGAGGGCACGAGCACCGTAACCTCCCGCGGTTCTTCGCCGAGCGTTTCCAGAAACGCCTCGATCGCCCCCACGAATGGATCGTCCGCCGTTCCGGTCCCCGGCACGTCCTCACCGATTTTCAGCCGTACACGTCGCTCCGGACCGCTCAGCGCCCGCTGCTGTTCATCGGTGAGCGGCTGCGGGCCGAGCGTCGTCTGATCCACCGTGCCCAGGGCCCAGGCGACTTGCCCTCGCGACGCTTCATCGAGGTATCGGGTCAGGATCCGCCGGTTTGACTCGTTGAGCGACAGATCGTCCAGGCCATCGGCAGCGGCCATTCTGACGAGCACCATGCTGCAGACGGCGAGGACAAGGCACGCCCGGTTGTAGTTGACATTGATGGGCAACTTCACCTCAACAGATGAATTTGTTCGGGATACGAGTGAAAGTGGTGGAGAATTCAATACTGAACAGGTGCTCGACGGATCGACCGACCGAGTCTACAACCCGTCGGACGGGAGTCTACACTGTTCGCACCATCAACCGGAGAGGGGGCGGCGTGCGGTGGACTCAACCTGTAACTCACCAGGGCCAGTCCTTCAGAAGCTGTCGCATTTGTTTGAGCTTCTGAGGCTTCTCGTCGGCAAGGTTGGTTTCCTCGTACGGATCTCGGGCCAGGTTAAACAGCTTATCGTCCTGGACCAGCTTCCAGTCTCCATCACGCACCGCCTTCTGATTCCCCTGCTGCCAGTAGAAACGACGATTTTTTAATGCCTGGTCGTTTGCATTCCCGCTTAGCACGGGCCAGAGGTTTGTGCCATCGAGGTTCGATTTCAGCTCGGCGCCCGCCAGGTGCAGTAGCGTCGGCACGAGATCGAGCACGTGCGTGGGTTGTTCGATTTTCCACCCCGCTTCGATCGTTCCCGGCCAGTTCACCAGTGCGGGGACGCGGATACCGCCTTCGAAGAGTCCGGCTTTCCAACCGCGAAGCGGCCTGTTATCGCCGAGCCTGTCGTGGTCCGCGTATCGTCCGTTGTATTTATTGTCAGGCGCGTTCCAACTTTTCGTCCCGCCATTGTCGGAAAAGAACACGATGATCGTGTTCTCGCGCTGCCCGGTTCGCTCGAGGGTGTCGATAATGCGACCGATCTCGTGATCCATGTGTGTGACGGCCGCATCGAAGTGGCGGCGCCAGATGTTGTCGTGCACGTCTCGGTAGCGCTCGATCCATTTGGGCGGCTCATTGAGCGGTGAATGGACGGCGTGGTGGGCAACATAGAGGAAGAACGGAGAATCTCCGACGGCGGCGGCATTTTCGATGACGCGCACGGCTTCGTTCGTAATCAGGTCGGTGACATGACCTTCTTCCTCGATGAAATGGTCGTTGCGGTGCCAGGTGACGTGGTCACCAAACTTGTACCGATGAGTGTACGGATCGATCTGGCCACGCAGGTACCCGTAACTGGTCGTAAAGCCGTAGTGTAGCGGCCGGTGCTCGGGTGTTTCGCCGAGGTGCCACTTGCCGGTGATGTGCGTGCTGTAGCCGGCCTTTTGAAGTCCGTTGGTCAGGTGCGCGTCGGTCGGTTCGATGTCGCTTCCGCTGCCGAGCGGCCCGTACACGTTGTGCCGGGCCGGGTTCTGCCCGGTAAGAAAAGCGGCCCGGGTCGGCGAGCACGTTGCATAGGCGTAAAACTGATGAAGGCGGACGCCGTTTTCCGCCAGGCGATCGAGGTGAGGCGTTTTGACGTTCGAGTTGTGATAGCCAATGTCATTCCAGCCCTGGTCGTCGGAGACAATGACGACGATGTTGGGCTGCTCCGGCGTCTGGTCCGCGCCGGCCGGAGGGGACCACGTCAGCACCACAGCACTCAGTATCAACGAAGCGACGATCAACCGCGACACACCGGAAAACGCGTTGGCCGGAGATAAATCTGTACGCATCTGAAACAAGTCGTTGTAATGAAAGACCCACGAGACAAACCGGATCACAGTATAAGCAATCGAAAATCCTTTTGAAAAGGTGATTTCGGTGACTATCTTATTATCCGACGCGGATTTTCATTCCTCCTCATCTTCATCAGCTCGGATTTCCCCATCGTACTTCCTGTCCATTTCCTCCACGAATTCCTCCACGGTTTCCAGGGTTTTTTCCCCGTCGTAAAAACCGACGTTTTGTATGTCCAGTCGGTCGCACAGCTGAACCAGTTCACGGGCGACGTCCGCGTAGTGTTCTGCATCAGGGGATTTGCCACTGCACATCTGCATGTAAAGCTGAACGGCGTCCACATAAACGACCCCGGCCCGCAGCAGCTCCACCCGTTTCCGTATCCTGTTGTTTTCCGCAGCATTCAGTGCTCTACCAAGTATGCGGCGCGCCTTTTCGATAAATCCGTGCCGGTACATCTCCTCATCGTGAATCGGGTATATCCAATTTCGTGGGCGGTTAAACCGGGTGTATTTTACGCTCTGGTCCCACAGGAGCTTGTTGAAGCGGAGCACCTGCGGCGCCGCGTCTCCATAGTAGCCCCAGAAGAAATCCAGCATTAATTTCTCCACGTCCAGGTCGGGATTCCACATCAATTTGGAATAGACCCAGAAGCGCATTGCCTCGCGCCCACGGGCATTCCCCAGCGAATGCTGCATATAGGCATACTCCGCTCCCTCCTCCCGGAAAAACCGCAGATTTCGGGCCACCCGGCGCAGGGTCGGCATCGGTGCCAGGCGGTGTCTGTACTGATGGGGATAGAGCCACAGGTGCATGGGACGTCCGCTGATATCCTTCCACCGTCTGTAGTACCCTCGCTGTTTGGCCAGACGGCGGTCGTCGAAAGAATGGTAGGGCCATGTAAAATTGGCACCAAAGTCGGAGCAAAACTGGATGGCCACGTTCTCCCGGGCCGATGTCTGGACTGCTGGAGGTTGTTTCGACTGACGATAGGCCAGCGTGGTGATTATGGCATCCGGTACGTCCTTCTGGACTCGTTCCGCCACTCGGTTCACGAAGTCCAGTAACAATCCACTGTATCCTCCTTTTCGATGTTCGGCTCGTTGGCAGTCTTCGCACTCGCAGTTGCCTTTATGGTCCTCCGGAGAGATGCCGATCAGGCACCGATTATCAGGGGATTTTTCCAGTGCATCAATGGCCGTGCTGGCAGCAATCCGTGCCACCTCCCGCTCTGTCAGGCACAACTGTGCCTCCTCCTTACGCCGTTTCCCGTCTACAAGGGAGTAGTATTCTGGATGTTCTTCGAAATGTACGTCCGGCGGCACCAATCGATAGAATGTGTGGACACGCAGGCTGCCATTTACATAATCCGTTTGTCCGTACTCGTTTGCGTAACTGCCGTTGATACGGTTACGCAATCCCCACGGGTTGTAAGCACGGTACCAGGTAAGTCTGCGGATGGGGAAAGCCGGCTTTCTCGTTCTGGGGGTCAGTTCCGGCTCCAGCGTGGGCCGGTCCGGCACTCTGTAATCTCCCCTTTTCCAGGGGCTGTTTCGGAGCTCTTGCGTATGCTCGTCCCAGCTCCCCCTGCGCAGATTGGGTCCATACCAGCGAACCCCGAGGTCCTCTTCCAGGAGGGCAAAAACCGCGGGCAAAGGCCCCATCGGGCCATGACCCAGCGCATATATACGCTGATCCCTCACCTCGATCGTATATCCTCCCTGTTTAATGCATCCATCGGCGTCAGCTTCCCCCGTCTCCTCCAGCTTCAGGTCTTCCATTCGATTCGTTCGTCCGACGCTAATTTCCCGTGCCGTCTCCGGTTCGCTATCCGAGACAATCGGGAATTTCGCACCGGTTATCTCCCCCAGCCATAGCTGCAGCTCTCCAGCGGCACGTCGCTCCTGCTTGCTCGGCTGCTCCGGTATGACAATAACGTAATCGGTGCTTCCTTCTGCGGCCAGTTCCACCCGTGCGGTTGAACTCCCCTCGGGCTGCAGGCTGTTGTGCCACTCCTCCCACTGCGGCATACGCTCGGATCTGTATTGCTGCACCCACCCGGGATCCGGTGATTGGTCCATGACGACTCTGATATCATCCATAAACAAACGGCCTGACCCCCGTCCATCCAAATCACGCCCACCCAGCAGAACATACATCTCCGTGTGGTCTCCGGAATAAAAAAACTCCTTATATTCAGTCCATCCGACACCGTTCGGAATCTCGATTGCTCTCTTGAGGTCGGTCACCAGAGAAGCCGATTTGGATCCGTGAAGGCCGACCAGTTGCCTCCCCCCGCCGCTTCGCTGCGTCGTGTGAGCATTCAGGCTGAGCCGATAGAGGGTGTCGGGGCGGACGTCAATTTTCTGCACGACCCTGACCTGAATCGTCGAACTGCCCGTCAGGTCCATTTGCAGGGACCGTTCCCCGCTGTGAGCGGTTTCTTGACTGATGATAGATTTTTGTTTGTACCAGACCTTCGACCACCCTTCTAAACCACGCTCGAAAGATGGATTCTTTACCAGGTTGGACGTTTGCGAAAGACCCGGTTCGAATGAAAGAAGCCACACGCCCAGAAATATGTAAAGAAACGTGGTAAATTCGTTTCGTGAAATAAATATCATGACGTGTTCTGAATAAAAAAGTAGGAACGGTTACTTCTTGTCTTCTGCTGTAGGAAAAAGTTTGTATCGAACGAATGCTTTCGGTCGACGTTGCAGAAGTTGTCGTTTAGATGGGATCGGGGCCTCTTCCCTTTGAGTTTCCGATGGTTTCATCTGGACGCTAAAAGGGCACCCTACTATGGGTAGTCTACTTGAATAGCACCGGATCAATCAACTTCTGGACCGGCTGACCCTCTGGATGCTTGGTGATGAACCAGAGGACGCGATTTGATCCAGAGCTTCCTCCGAAAAGGAGAAATTCCGGACGTTAAAACAAATTTGAGATGCTCATGAAGTCCGAACGAGTGGACTTCCTGGAACAGAAGGATTATCAGAAGAATTCAGGGGGGGAAATGGTCAATCTGACGTCCGCGCTGATCAACCGGCGCTGGTCAAAACTGGATAAGATGTTTCCGGAAAAAGTATTTCTTTTCCGAGGAGACAAAACTTTCGTAACGGACCCATTTACCCGGAACACGTAAATAGGGTGACAGTGTAAATGCATCGCGTGATCGAGTTCATAAAGATTGTCATGCGTTCCCCGATCGAGCCGGTGCAATGGAGGTCGAAAAGGAGGCGGGTAAGCGAGACAGGCCACGGTGGTCGCGGATGATGGTGTCGTCGTGGGGATGACGCCCCGCCCGGGCGCTGTGGGTCTCGCTGTTCCATTCCGTCCTGCCGGTGCCGGTAGTATGCCCTTTGTTCGGAGAGATCGGTTTCAAGGAGGTACTTGCCAGCAAGCGCCCGTCTCCTCCGCAGCGCGCTCAAATCCAGTTCGTACTCCAGCTTCTGGGGACAGTAGTCCTCATCGCTTGCCCCTTCCGGTTCGGGAGCAATCGATCTGGTGAGCAACTCTTCAATCTCCTTCCGAATCCGTCGAGTTAGAAGGTTCTGAAAATCTCGTCGATGGCGTCGGCGGTCTGCTGCAGGTGGTCCTCCGTGTGGGGATCGTTGATGAAGATCGCCTCAAACTGCGACGGTGGAAAGTAGATGCCACGTTCGAGCAGGCCACGGTGTAGGTGTGCGAACCGGACGGTGTCGCTGTCGGTGGCGTCGTCGAAGTTTCGAACGGGACCCTCCTGCATGAACAGGGACACCATGGACCCGGCGTGGACGGTGTGCACGGGCACGCGGTGCTTACGGCCCAGCTCGTCGACGGTGTCCGCGAGCCACTGTGCCTTTTCCTCCAGTTCGTCGTACGGGTCGTGCTCGTCGAGCATTTGAAGCGTCTCGAGCCCGGCGGCCATGGAGATGGGGTTGCCGGACAGGGTGCCCGCCTGGTACACGTCGCCGGCGGGAGCGAGGTGCTGCATGACCTCCTGTTTCCCGCCGAACGCCCCGACGGGCATGCCGCCGCCGATGATCTTGCCGAGCGTGGTCATGTCCGGTTCGACATCGTATCGTTCCTGTGCGCCGCCTTTTGCCAGCCGGAAACCGGTCATGACTTCGTCGAAGATCAGCAGGGCATCGTGCGCCGCCGTGACGTCTCGAAGGGTGTCCAGAAACCCGTCACGGGGGGGGATCACCCCCATGTTCGCGGCCACGGGTTCCAGGATGACCCCCGCGATCTCGTTTCCCCGTTCCTCGAACAGTGCGCGCAGGGCGTCCCGGTCGTTAAAGGGCAGGAGGTACGTGTCCTCGGCTGTGCCTTCGGTCACGCCGGGCGTTGACGGAATGCCATGGGTCAGCAGGCCCGAGCCGGCGTCGACGAGCAGGGAGTCGCCGTGACCGTGGTAGCAACCGCTGAACTTGACGATGCCGTCCCGCCCGGTGTAACCGCGTGCAAGGCGGATGGCACTCATGGTGGCTTCCGTGCCGGAGTTCACGAACCGCACCTGATCGACGGACGGAACGTCCGTGCAGACCGCTTCAGCAATGTCGGATTCGAGGTTCGTCGGCGCGCCAAAACTGGTGCTCTTCTCGGCGACCTCCTGCACGCGCCGGATGACCCGGTCGTGGGCGTGTCCGAAGATAAGGGGGCCCCAGGAACCGACGTAGTCTATGTATTCGTTGCCGTCGACGTCCGTCAAACGAACTCCTTTCGCCTCTTCGATGAAGATCGGCGGTCCCTCGACGGAGCTGAACGCCCGGGCGGGGCTGTTCACGCCGCCGGGGATCGATTTTCGAGCGCGATCGTACGCGTTCTGAGAGTGTTCGCGGGAGTAGTTGTCGGTCATAAGTCTCGTGTGTGAAATAAATTGTTATTGAACAGGAAGGCGGTTGAAAAACCTTCTCAGCGTCAGCGAAACAGTTGTGTCGGATAGCGCGGGTGTCAACGCAATTGAAGCCGTCGGTGCATTTCCTGGAAGGATCTGACGAAAAGGGTTCTCGTCACTTATTTCGTCGAAAATAGGTCGAATGCAGCCGAATCTTTCGGGTGATTGCGGATCATCGCGAATCTTCTTTCGACATTGAACCGGCCGGGACGTCCGTTCTCTTTCGGAAAACCATTCGACGTCCCGGTCCTCCAGTCAAGGCTGATACCCGGCTTGGTACTGGCTATTCAGCCCGTGTTCCTGTGTTTCTGTTTTTATGTTGCGTTGTGAGCTTGCCCCTTCGGGGTTGTCGTTCTTGGGAGGTGTTCGGGGGAACTGTAGAACAGGCTGGAGAGCCTGTTCTTCTCCGTTTGTCGTCGTTCTCCGTAATCGGGGCGTCCTGTATAAACACCTCTGTTCCATCACTTGATTCTGGCCGTTCTACTTTTGGCATCGCCTGCGAATCCGCATATTACCTGTTACTGCTCACCGATTCGTTTTGGAAGGCAGATGTTAAGACGGTCCGGGTTACGGTTCAACAGGGGAGGGAATGTGACCGGTCAGCAGGCAGGAATTCCTCATGGTGGGGCAAAAAACCGGAATGGAGAAAATCTGGTAAGCGGTGTCCCTCCCGCACCTTATCAGGATGTTCTGGCAAAAGGAGCATTCTGCTTTGCTTTTTTGCTCCCTCCTCTATTTTGAAACGTGACTACAGCGGAATCTCCTCTCCACAAAAACCCTTCAAGGGAAACTGAAGAGACACCTCCACAGTGATCCAGCGAGGGAGAAATAAACTTTTTTTATCTTCATGCAAAACACGGTTCTTTACCGGTTGTAAACGAGGAATGGTCCATCTGAACATTTTCACCTTTTCCGTTTCCCGATGAGGAATGCCTGAGATCCAGGGGTTCCGGCAGAAATTTGGATTGAAAAATGAAGTGTTTCACGGTAGCGTATGGACACATCGTTCCGGATGAGTAATCGAACGGTGTTGCCGGATATCCTGTTGGGATCGGGAAGTAGAACAGGCAACTCATCCCGGAGGTGATGTGTCACGCCGCCGTAGAATTAAATGATATGGGTCGGGTGTTCGTTCATCATGCATTGTCCAATTGACGTTATCGGTGCGCCGATGGACCTGGGGGCGAATCGACGGGGGGTCGACATGGGGCCTTCGGCCATCCGGTACGCCGGGTTGAGACGGCGCCTGCAGGATCTGGGTCTGGAGGTTACGGACGCCGGCAACGTGCAGGTGCCGTTTCCCGATGAATGTGAAACAGGACAGGAAGGCCTCCGGTACGCGGATGAAATTCGTTCGGTCTGCCATCGTCTGACGGAGAAGGTACGGGAGAGCCTCCGGCAGGGCCGGTTTCCGCTGGTCCTGGGTGGGGATCATTCACTTGCCATCGGCACGGTGCGTGGTTCGGCGCGTGGGGCTCGGCTCGGTCTGCTGTGGTTCGACGCACACGGCGACATCAACACGCCGTCGAGTTCGCCCTCCGGAAACCTTCACGGCATGCCGATTGCCGCACTCCTCGGGCACGGAACGTTCTCCGACGAAGCGTGGGCGTGCGCGACGAATCTTCGTGAGCAGGACGTGGTATACATCGGCCTTCGCCGCCTGGATCCGGAGGAGCAGACGGTGATACGGGAAAGCAACATGACGGCGTTCACCATGAGGAACATCGATCGGGAGGGCATCGGAACCGTTGTGGAGCAAGCTCTTGAAACGGCGACGGAAACGACGGAGGCACTGCATGTAAGCCTCGATATGGACTGGGTCAACCCCACGGAAGCACCGGGCGTGGGCACACCGGTACCCGGCGGAGTAACCTACCGGGAAGCGCACCTGGCCATGGAAACCATCGCGGAGCGGCATCGGCGGGACGACCTCCTGCGATCCATGGATATTGTGGAGGTAAACCCCATCCTCGATGAACAGAATCGCACCGCGGAACTGGCATCGGAACTCGCCGCCAGTGCCCTCGGAAAAACCGTGCTATAGTGCAATTTTCGGAGGAGGGTCTTCGTGTTCAGTGGGTGTGTTCGTGATGCGTTGCCCCGCTTGCGGGGGAGGTTGACTGATCTGGTTTGACGGTCATTTGAGTCCGTTTATCCATTATGTAAGGAGGCACAAAGGGGGAGGTAAGGGGGGTCTTCTGTCGGGACAGGGACGCCGATCAACGTGTTCACGATCTGATCGGACACGGCACCCCGGGTTTGAAAAAACCCTCTCGACTGACTTACCTATCGAGATTGCGATCAGGTTGCGCGTCTTTTCTCCGTTCGAGTGCGTGACGTATGGCGGACCGGAGGTCCCGATAGTCCCGGGCGGCCTGGCTCGTTTCGGGATCGCCGGGATGGTAAACCGGGCCGGGATGGATATATGTCACGTGCCCCCGGTGGTTGAAGACAAATGTACATGATGTCGCCCGTCGGTCGCCCGTGGACAGCCACCAGTCTTTCAACGTGGTCCAGTCCG
>CAYXQY010000059.1:0-18921 GCA_964466525.1 uncultured Planctomycetia bacterium | reverse complement strand
AACGGGGGTGTAGCTCAGCCCGGGAGAGCAGCGGCCTTTTAAGCCGTTGGCCGGAGGTTCGAATCCTCCCGCCCCCATACATCTTCCTCCGTATAATGACAGCCCTACCCCCAAAGCCGGAACGTGGTCCTGTACAGACCGAGCGAGTTGGAATTTGAAGCATTCACGGAAGGTCGAAAACCGGCAGGACTCAGGCACTCCTGGAACCCTCCGCTTCCCGTCCGAACAGCCGTTCGAGCAACCCCAGCATCTCGTCCGCACGAATCAGGTACATCAACCCGAGGTACAGGACACCCCCGACCACTACCGGTCCACCGACACGCATCAACCGGCGAAAAACGGTTCCCGGAAAAGAAGATGTTTTCGTCACATCGATGGTGAACAGTGCCAGAAATACAGCAAGCGCCATGACACCGGCAATCACGGTGCAGCGAACAAACGTCACCCCGAGTTTGTCCACGGCAAACGTTTTATGCCGTACCTTAAACCATGTAACCAGTACGATCACATTCACGAAGGAGGTAATGCTCGTGCTGAGAGCGATGCCCGTTTCACGATACCCCATCATGATCACCAGCAACACATTCAGGCAAACGTTCAACCCCACCATCCACATGGCCACACGTGCCGGGGTCAGTGTATCCTCCACGGCGTAAAACGCTCTGGTCATCACGTGGTAGACGCAAAACGCCCAGATACCGGTCGAATAATACAGCAGTACGGCCCCGGTACGCGTGGTGTCAGCCGCATCAAAATTCCCGTACTGGTACAGAAGACGCACCGCGGGCTCCGAAAGTACCGCCAGTCCGATGGACGACGGAATGGCGAGAAACAGGGTGAACCGGACCCCGCTCACCACCTGTTCCGCGAGCTTGCCGTAATTTCCTTTCGAGGCATGGGACGAGAAATACGGAAACGCAGCGGTGGATATCGCGATCCCGATCAGCGCAAACGGAACCTGCATGATCCGATTCCCGAACCAGAGGGACGTGATCGCCCCCTCCTCCGGTACGAGCACCATCGCAATAACTGAATCCATCAACAGGTTTACCTGCACCACCGCCAGTCCGACCACGGACGGCCCCATCAATTTCAGCACCCGTTTTATACCCGGGTGATTCCAGTTAATTTCCAGCCGATACCGGAATCCCCGGGCCGCCAGCGGCGGAACCTGCAGCAACAACTGAACAACCCCACCGGCAAGCACCCCGAACGCAAGGAACCCGATCAGCGCGGACGGCGCATGTTCCCCGCCCTGATATCGGTAATGAAGCCAGCACAGTATGGAAACAATCACCACATTCATAAGCACCGGCGCGGCGGCCGGCGCGGCAAAATGTTTATGGGCATTCAGCAGGCCGCCGAGCACCGCCACAAGGCAAATCAGGAGCATGTACGGAAACATGACCCGAAAAAGCCAGGAAAAAAGCTCCAGCCATGCACGGGGTTCAATCCCGTGAAACAGGTCCGGAATAAAAAAACTGAACAGAACCCCCGCCAGTACGATCACAAATAAAAACAGACCGAGGATGTTCAGAAGGACGGAACCGAACCGGTTTCGTTCTCCAACCGATCGGTTCTCCAGGTAATCGGTATAAACGGGAATGAACGCTGCGTTGAGTGCCCCTTCACCGAACAGTTTCCGGAACAGGTTTGGAATCTGATACGCAAGCAGAAACGCGTCGGCGACCGGAGAGAGTTCAAACAGCGCCGCAAACAACGCTTCACGAAACAGACCCAGGATCCGGCTCAGAAAGGTTAAGCCGGAGATTACCCCGGCCCCTCGCACCACGCCCCCTCCACCCTCATCCGGATCGGCTTCGTCATTTGCTTCCTGCTTGATCTGCTCGTTCAACGAACCACTGTGCCCCTGAACGAAACTCCATTTTCACTGCGCATCCACGGAAACACCGGGTACTGACGTCCCTGAACAATCCGCTCACGAACCTGCTGAGCACGTGGGACCGGAGCGTATCAAAGGAGGTCACCAGCACCGGGTACGCACCAAACACCTCCTATCGTATCACCAATAAACGGCTGGTTTTCTCTCGATTGAGCCAGGACGTCCCGGCACACATTCGTCTTCTACGGTCCGCGGCCTTATTTCTGTTCAACCAATCCGTTCGATCAAACGGAAAAACAGGCGTTATTCGCCCTATCCCCGTTTGCACATCACGCTTCATCCAGCCCTTCCTGTTCCATGAAGTACGCCCGCCCCGATTCCATCAGGGATACAAAATCATCTTCCTCCTTGTCGTTCACCACGTCCTGTATGGTGGCCAGGGTGGATTCGAGACGGTTGAGCGCTTCGGAACTAAAATCGTTAAATGCCTGAATTTCATAGTACAGGCGGGGATTTTCCCGGGCTACCTGTTCGGCCACGTTCACCTGATCCGAAAAGGTGGTACTGGACATGGATTTTAGATCAGCCAGCGAATAACCGCTATCGGAAAGGGCGGTAAAGAAAGCAATGTTAACGGCGTGTGACAGTCCGAGCACGTACGCAATGATATGGTCGTGGGTGTCGAGATCCATATCTACGAGACGGGCCATCGTGCCACCGAACAGTTGCTTGGCGCGATCGACCGCCTCTTCGATTCCCAGATCCACGAATGCCACGTGCTGTCCGGAGAGAAGTTTCTTATCCGGACCGAACATAGGATGAACGGACGTGGCCGTAACCCCTGACCCTACAAGCTTTTTCAGGGCATCCGAAATGGGTTCCTTGACGGAGGCAATGTCAAACACAAGTCCTTTTGGCTGTCGTTCCGCAAGCTTCAGAAGGACCTCACGGGTCTGGCGAATCGGAGTGGTCACAATGATCACGTCGTACGTAAGCTCAAGCCCTTCCCAGCTTTCATACGAGCAAACTCCGTCCACGGGCCCCGCCGGATCCGCAATTTCAACATCGTAATCCTGAGAATTCAGGAAGCTGGTGAACCATCGGCCCATCGTCCCCGCTCCACCGATAATCAGAACACGTTTTCCGCTTCCCCGGGACCGCTGGCTCATCCGATCCTGTTCCTGCACCTTCAGCGAAGCGTCGATCAACCGCAGTATCAGGTCCTCGCTTACGTCCGGATCAAGACCGAGTTCCTCGGACGTCGAGCGTGCCCGCTCCACAACCTTTTTTTCCTGCTCGGAGTCACGAGTGGGTAAATCACGGTCTTCCTTTAACCGTCCGATATCCCGTACCACCTCCATGCGCTGTTTCACGAGGGATAGCATTTCCCGATCCAGCTCCTTCAGACTCGCACGGAGTTGCTCAAGTTCCTGAATGGAATCAGACATCAGCTTCATTCCAACACTGATAAACTGGCGAGATGATGATCTCCCCGAACAGGAGCGACGAACTTCGATCTTCTCACATGTACCACACCGTGGACAAACGAAAGACCCTTAGACCCGGTCCATGATCTGAAGGCCGGAACCTGTGTTATGATCTCACGATGGCACGCAGAGGGTTCTATCCTGCACGGAGCCGAAGTACAGGGGGACGAGGTTACGAACTGACGGTTGCCCGGGAGGTCTCACCGGACGGTTGACCCTCGTCCTCCGGTCCCTGAATGTATCGTCCGACAGCGTCGGCCACCTTTCGAATCTGATCCATCATGTCACTGAACATTTCCGGAGGCAACTGTTGTGGACCGTCCGACAGCGCGTTCTCCGGACTCCGGTGGGATTCCACCAACAGGCCATCTGCTCCGGCGGCGACGGCTGCCCGAGCACCGGCGGGGACCAGATCACGCTTACCCGTTCCGTGACTGGGATCCACCACGACCGGCAGGTGACTCAGTTTATTAAGCACCGCTACCGCATTGATGTCCATCGTGTTCCGGGTATGAGCACGGTCAAACGTCCGAATGCCACGACAACACAGGATAACGTCCGAGTTCCCCTCGTTCATAATGTATTCGGCCGCCAGCAGGAATTCGTCAATTTTGGACCGAAACCCGCGCTTGAGCAGAACAGGTGTATCCGTGCGACCCACGGCGCGCAGGAGGTTATAGTTCTGCATGTTCCGGGCACCAAGCTGGAAGATATCGGTAAATTCACCGATTTTTTCCACCTGATTGGGCCCCATAACTTCCGTCACCATCTTAAGCCCGGTTTCGTCGGCCGCTTCCCTCATGATCTCAAGCCCCTCTTCACCGAGGCCCTGGAAACTGTACGGGGAGGTCCTCGGTTTGTACGCTCCTCCCCGAAGCACCGTCGCTCCAGCCGCTTTCACCGCCTCGGCCGTTTCCATCATCTGATCCCTGCTTTCGACCGAACAGGGACCGGCCATAACAACGATCTCGTCCCCGCCGACCACCACGTCGTCCACTTCTACCGTACTGTCCTTCGGATGAAACTCCCGGCTGGCCCTCTTGTAAGGCTTCTGTACCTTCATCACTTCATCAACACCATCCATGGCCTCCACGGGTCCCTGGCTCAGTTTGTGAGTATCCCCAATGATCCCGATGACCGTATGGTGCTCTCCTTCGGAAATATGGGTTTCAAATCCCTGATCCTCAATTTGTTCTATAACGTGATCAATTTCGTCTTCCGAAGCGTGTGCGTTCATTATGATAATCATAGCGTACTTCCTCCCTGATGGAGATATAAACGAATAATAAAAAAGAAGAAAACCTCCTTAGCCGGGACACCCTGACGTGCCGCCGGTCACAGGCGAAGCAAGGCGCGTCGGTGATACCGCCTGCAATTCATTCCCTCACGTGATATATGCGTAGGCCGACCGAAAGAACGTCGAATACAGAAATGCCTGTTGCTTGTCAAAACGAAACCGTGTGTTGTGAGGTGTTCTGATCTCTGACATGAGCTGATTTTTTCTCGGACAGGCCATTTATAAATGTGAAAAACCACAATAACTGATCAGTTCAAAAAGTTCAAACAAATGTAGAAACCCGTGATGTCCCCACGACAGGTGAAAGGTCTCCCGTAAAGTACAGGCAAACGCCGGATGAACGCCTGAATCAATGGTCCAATCCAGATTTCCTCAGATCGAACAAAGGAAAAACTACCATCCTGCTTGGAATTCCACCCGAGCGTCGATATAACTTTTTTGGGTCCCTGTACCATTCGCCAATTGGTCCATCCGAACGAGATGCTTCAGGCGCACCGGATGAGACCGGTTCGTATACCCAAATTTTGCTTAGTAGATCCATGGACATATCGGTAATTGGAACCGGATACGTCGGACTGGTCACCGGAGCCTGTCTTTCGGAAGCCGGACACAACGTGGTCTGTGCGGACGTGGACGAGGACAAAATTGCTTCCCTCCAGAACGGCTCGCTGCCAATTTACGAGGAAGGACTCCAGGAACTCGTTCAGGAGCAGATGAAGAACGATAAACTCGCGTTCACAACGTCCACGCAACGCGCCGTCAATCACGGTCGCGTCATCTATATTTCAGTTGGAACACCCGCAACGGACTCCGGCGCACCGGACCTGACGGCGATCGAACAGGCCGCCCGGGACATCGCCTCCCACCTGACCTCCTACCGGATTATCGTCGAAAAGAGCACTGTGCCCGTCAACACCGGGGAACGCGTAAAGACGACAATTGAACGGCATCGGAGCGAGGACGTGCCGTTCGACGTGGTCTCCAATCCGGAATTCCTGTCGGAAGGAACGGCACTGCAGGACGCCCGCAACCCGCATCGCATCGTGGTTGGAGTGACCTCGGAACAATCCGAGGAGACCATGAAGGAGATTTATGACCCGTTTGATGCACCGCTCATTGTTACGGACCTGAACTCCGCGGAACTCATCAAGCATGCGTCCAACTCTTTTCTCGCCATGAAAATTTCTTACATCAACGCCGTGTCCCGCATCTGCGAAGAATCGGGGGCGAACGTGGAGGAAGTTGCACGAGGCATGGGAATGGATCCCCGGATTGGTCCCCATTTTCTCGGGGCCGGCATCGGCTACGGAGGCTCATGCTTTCCAAAGGACGTAGAGGCATTTCATAACCTTTCCAGCGAACTCGGATACGAGTTCAGCATGCTGGAGGAGGTACAGGAAATTAACGAACAACAGCGGGAACACGTGCGCCGGAAGATCGAGGATGAACTCTGGGTACTCAGCGGAAAATCCATTGGCGTGCTCGGGCTTTCCTTCAAACCCGGAACGGACGACATCCGGGAATCCCCCGGCATCTACCTGATTCAGGACCTTCTGAACGAAGGATGTTCCGTCACCGGTTACGATCCCAGGGCGATCAACAACACGAAGCAGGTGCTGGGGGATCGAATAGACTACGCGTCTTCACCGTACAAAGCAGCCGAAGACGCCAACGCCCTGGTCATCACGACCGACTGGCCGGAGTTCGGCAAGCTGGATTTTGACCGGCTCAGGGAAACCATGTCCCTGCCGTTTCTGATGGATGCACGTAACATGTACGATCCGGCGTCGGTACGTGAAAACGGGTTCATATACGAATCCATCGGTCGTCCATGAATTGCTTCTTCCTTTTAAAGTAGCGGCTGATGTACCACGGGCGAGCCCAGCTACATCGATTTCTCCCGGAGGATACTCGTCTTTACGAAGAAGAACAAACAATGCCGGCCCCACCAAGAAACATCATGCTCCATCCCCGAGAAACACGGTCGACCGGCCATCCAGATCTTAAATCTTAAGGCTCCAGTGAATCGAGCCCCTTTTTCATCAAGAACCGCTGTAGCTGAACCAGTTTTTCTTTTCACCGACCTACACCTTCAGAACATCGTTGATAAAAGGAAACGTCTGTTTCGTCAATGATTAATGAAAATGGTTGCCCAGTCACTCCCCCTTCCCAGCGTGCGTCCGATGTCCCCGACGAGCGAAGTTCCGGTATCTCTGCTTGTCCCCAGTACGACAAGGTCGTTCACTTCCGCCCTTTTAACAAGCGCTTCGCCGGGAACGTCGCTGCGGACGACCTCGATTTCGGGTTGAACTGGTGTTTCGTCACAGGACCGACGGCGTAGCCACCTCTGTATTTCACCGTACTCTTCCTCGGACGTTTGCTCGGGGACGACCCGAATGTACGTGATGCTCCGATTGTTCCTGCGACACAGACTACTTAAAAATCGTGCACGGAGGACATCGTGACCGCTTTGACCGGCGACCGGAACAAGAACGTCCTCAACCTCTCGTACGTTCCAGTTCCTGTTCGCTTTCAGAAAGATCACGTCACACGTGATTTGATGCATCACACCGGTGATATTTCGTATGTTCTGTTCTTCCTCGAATCCCCTGACCCCGAGAAGGAGGCTTTCACAGTTATGTTGCTGTGCGACCCGTGTAATCTCCGTCCATGCATCCTCCGCGTGAGTCACCAGCAGCTGTGGATTTGAGGACACGTCCATCGTACGTCTCAGGCCTTCGGTCACGACGTGTTCGGCTTTCTCCGTTCTCCGGCTGTCCGTCCCGTTGCCGGACGACGTGATCACCGACAGAAGCAGGACCCGACCCACCCGCGGATGGGCGAGCATATCCCCCAGTTCCACCATCGACCGGACGTTATACGGGTTGGACACCGGAACCAGAACAAGCGGACTGCGTCCGCGGTACTTGATCAGGCTTGAATCCATGACTTCCTCACGGGCGTCGATCACGTGGGCCCGTAGCGAGAGCTGAACGGAAAAGTAGATAAACCCCGTGCTGATCCAGACCAGGACGATGCCCCCGGCAACCGGCTCGACGACGCCCTGAAACACCGCAAGCGCGAGACAAACGCCCCCGCCGATTCCCGGAACGAGGGGGAACCACGGCGTACGAAAGGCCTCGTTCGACGAGAACTCCCGGACACGCATCAAAATCGACAGCCCGTGTGTGAGCGTAAAGGAAATCAAAAAAATCAGGCTGGCCGCCGCTCCTGCCAGTTGAAGGTCCGGCAGGAGCAGCATCAAGGCCACGAGCAGACAGGAGACCCCGACAATCGCCCGAACCGGCGTACCCGTTTTGCTACTCGTCCGATCGAAATACGCCGGCAGGGTCCGATCCTGCGCCATCGATTGGACAATTCGAGAAGCGGCAAGCATATTTACGTACAGCGCGGAGAGCATGGAGAGAAGGGCCGCCAGAATGACCAGCCAGTAACCGGCAGGACCAAGAAAATGCTCCACGGCCACGGCTACGATCACGTCCCGGTGCCTACTGCTCAATTCGGAAATACCCGTGCCCTCCGGAACCCCTAACGTCATCATGAAAAAGAGCAGAGGCAAGTAAATAAGCTGTGTTACCACCAGCGAATAGATCATGGCCCGGGGTAGATTTCTCCGGGGGTTTTGAACCTCTCCCCCGACCGATGCAACAAGATCAAATCCCTGCATGGTGATAAACGTGTACCCCATGGCCGTGATGACCGCGTACGGACCATACGGAAAGAACGGATCGATCGCTTCGGCGATCTTTTCACCGTCGGACGTTCCCAGCGACCAGAACCCGCCCGCAAGAATGAGCCCGAACAGGACAAGTTTTCCCGCGGTCTCGATTGTTCCGCGACCGCCCTTGCTCCGTGTCAGCACAATCGCGTACATCGTAACCGCCCCGCTTCCCACCATAAGTTTCGTCGTCGGATCACTGATGCCGGAAACGTGAATCCCCGCATACGAAAGAAGCACTCGAAGTGCCTCCAGCGCATACGCAGCGAATCCAATCGCATACAGCGCTGCCGCTGCAAGGGAGGCGAAGAAAAGAATCCATCCCATTCCAAATGAAGCGCGAACCGATAGTATCTTCTTCGTGAACCGATACGCACCTCCGTTCACAGGAAACGTCGTCGCCATCTCCGCAAAACTGAGGGCGGTCAGGACCGCGATCACTCCGTTAAAAACGAATGCTATTAGTGCGGAGGGGCCCGCCACTTCAAACGCCACCCCCGCCATTGCAAGAATTCCGCCCCCGACAATGGCTCCGAGACCGAGAAGGGTCGCTCCCGCCAGGGTGTACGTTCGTTCCGTTTTTCGTCCTTGGTTCACAATCTTATTTCACCGTTTTCTTTGATCATACAGACGTGATCCATGCGTCGTGAATGCCACATTATTGTATAAATCGTCAAAAGTGGAACCAACCTCCAAATCTTCGGGTTATTCCCCGTGGATCTGCTAACACAGATATGATCGTACAACCGGCGGGACCGACTGCATTTTTACGTTCTCAGGGCCCGTCCATCGTCAGATCCAATTTGATGCTCAGGGGCGAACGGTCATCAGCATGTTGCACCTGCAGGGTCCGGAATATGATGATCTGGCTTAAGCACCTTTTCTGACCCTGTTTGCCTTCAGCCAACTCAAATCGCCCCCAAATACGTCAGATGAACTTCAAAAGCAGGTTCGGTATAATGAACAAGAATTATTTATGTGCGAAACGATGGTGTTCAACATATGCCTCCTATGAAAGCAACTCAGGCGCACGACATCGGATTGAAGAAAAATCACGGACATATGACCGGGTAAAATGGATTATGTTCAATCTCACGGAAAACCCACTTACTGAGCCACGGAACCGGGAAGATCTCGTTTCACCGGAAGCCGGTGCGATTGTTACCTTTGAAGGACGAGTTCGTCGGCACAACCGGAACTATGAGGTTGAAGCACTTGAGTATTCGGCATATCCGGAGCTGGCGGAGAACGAGGCGGAAAAGATCATGACCGAAGCGCGGGAGGAATTCGACGTCGAGGACGTGCTTGTACAGCACCGAACCGGACGGCTCGAGGTCACGGAGTGCTCGGTGCGGGTTGCCGCCTCCGCCGTACATCGTGAGGACGCGTTCCAGGCTGCAAAATGGGTCATCGACGAGGTCAAACAACGTCTCCCAATCTGGAAGAAAGAAATCTACACGGACGGATCGGAACGGTGGATTAACCGGCCGCCCTCCTCCGAAAACAGGATGAACCCATCCGGATAATCCCGGATCGATAGTAGTGAATCCGACCGAACCCTCGTGAGGAAACGGAAGAAACCGTCCCACTCATGATCATTTCACCTCTCCGATCAGGTAACAGCTCTTTTACCTGGTGTCATCGCCTGCTTACCGAAAATTTACTCCTACATGGGGTTTTTTGTTCAATGGATCGTTGTATCGATTTCCTGAATACCACCGAGGGTTCGGGTCATCGTTTCCGGAAGGAGAATCTTCTTTTCACGCTGTTATAAACACGGCCGGGTTAACGAGATCAAAAGGAGTATTTTTACGAAGCCCCGAAAATTTCACAGGCACCGCTCACATTCGCCCTCGATCGCTTCGAGCAGGAGGATTACGCCTTCTCAACAACGGCGGGAAGGTTGGGCCATAGCGTCACGGCGAAGACGGCGATCCCGGTATACTGCAGCAATCCACCGCAGAGCAACAATAGTAAATGAACCGTTCCGTCCCCTCCAGTCACGGACACCAGAACCGGGGTGAGCACACGAAGCAGGGTCCCGGTGGCGAGAATATAGATAGCCACGACGGTCGACGGGGAATTGATCGGGGTGCGACCGGCTGCGGCAGGAAAAATCCAGGTTCCGAACGCCACGATCAGTACGGTCAGGAACCCAATCGACCAGACATGAATCATCCCCCGGTTTGCAAACGGTACGTCCGTGAACGTCCGAAGTGTGAAAAACAGAGCAAACGCAAGAACGAAGGAGAAAGCCACGACAACGCCGTGTGAGAAGCCGGGGATGTTTAACCGATCGAACTGCCGGTGAAATGAAATTCCGTACCCGAACAGGACAAACCCCGGAAGGATGAACATCGATCCCGTGTACGCCAGCGTATCGGATGGAATCACCCGGGAAAACGCAACCGTTCCGGTGGTCACCAGGATTACCCCACACAGGTACGCCCAGTCCGGGTCCTCCGGCTGACGAATCGCGCGACCGCAGATGCCCATTGCAAGCAGCGGTACACCAACGAAGAGAAATCCCATGTATCCCCGGCGTATCATGGGTGTTCCAGCAAGGTCCAGCCACCCCACCCGGGACATCCAGCCGATAGCATTCAGAAGCACACAGAGGTAAATGCCCGTAAGGCCGGCGGCAACGACCCCTTTCCAGCACCCTTTCTTCCGGGCGTTCCATAACGCACGAAACATCATTGAGACGAATATTCCCCAGACGACAAGTTCGATGACGGAAGCAAAGGCAATTGCCAACCCCGGTATCGACGTTTTCCAGCCGGCAAACGGCAGCACGAACACCCAGATCAGGGTGGCACCGGCAAACAGCAACCCGGCGAGGCGCGGGAGCTGGTTATCCGGCGGTTCCGTTCCGGACAGCTGAGGGACGATACGAAACCCCGCTCCCAGTACGAACCCACCGATAAAGGACCAGGACTGCAGATGAATATGCTGAAACCGGTGTGCCGCGCCGATCGGCCAGCCGGTAAACGGGGCAAGCAATGACGTCAATCCGATCAAACCACCGACAAATAGCGTGCTCAGCAGCGCGGTGCGCACGAATATCGAGGTATGGTTGATCTGTTTGAGCAAGGGAACAAAAACCTTACAGGAAACGGGTCCAATTCTCTTCAAAATAAAAACCCATACATATCGAAGGGCATGATAACGGGTGGTATTACCCGGTTCAAAAAAACCGCCGCACCGGTCATAAGGGGATGAAAAAGGGCATAAAACAGTGCAATAAGACCTCCGACCTGCCCATATCCCTCGGGAACGAACACCGGAACGGGACAGACAAGTTCGATAACCGAACCGTGGCAGATTGTAGAGTAGAGGTCGATTTTGAACTGGAGCTGAAGTAAAACGGTACGGCCAGATCGGTTTCGTTCAACAGCCCGACAAAACGAAAAAAGTAGTATGGATCTGCGGAGCGGATTTATCCGACGCCTTCAATTTTTTTCCTGAGGACCAAAATTGACCTGGTTCAAAAAAAGGATCGTCGTCCGTCCCTTTGAGAAACTGACGCATGTGTGAGATAATAATGAGATAATAATACGATTAATTCATTTCCCTGTATGATGAATGCTCCGGACATGTTTCTTCAAGAAAGAAATCTGAGTACCCATGGTCAAAACAATGCATAAAACGAAAGAGGTGGTACCGACCGGACATATTGACGATCGTGAATCACTTCAGGAAGTTCTATCCGCCCTGCACGAGCTGCACAAAGAGGAGGTCTATCATTTTTCAGTGGATTCCTGGGAGGGACCGACACGGATTGATGAAGGAAGGCACGGGGCACGATACGTGTTTGTCATTCGCGCCGAACAGGCCACTGTCGAACTGGAACCGGGCGATCGGGTCCGTGGTCCGCGGGATGCTTCCTCGTACGCTCACGACGAAGACGAGTGGGGAGAGGTAACCGAAGCCCTGACCGAGGAGGTCTGGCCGGGTGATTCCCTCGTCGTCAAGTCCGGAGAGAAACCGCTTCAACTCAAAGGTTCGGGAACCTATTTCAGCGTTGAAACCGAGAAAACCGATTATCCGGCACCCCGGCTTTCCATGCTGCGTAACCTGGACGATCACCCCGGGGGGTGTGCCGAATACGACAACGCGTTTCGTCGTGAAACCGTTCCTCCCGTCAACCCGGACGACCCCGACGACGATCGGGGCCCAAATCGGGTAAACCAGCATACCCTGGACATGCGCATCGATTTTAAACCCGAACCGATCCGTCATTATCACGGAACGGTATCGATCGGACCCGACAAGGAGATGCCCAACTCCGAAATTGCGCTGGTGCTTCCCCGTGAAACGTACGACCTTCCCCCCTTTGAGGGAGAAGAACAATCGTCAACGGAAGAAGGATGGATTAAGATCTACAACCAACCGATTGACGACCCCGGTGATACAGATACAATTTCTGTCACCCCCGGCTCGATCGTGGTGACCCCGGCGACGTCGGAACACGTGTACGGACACTGTTTTGAAAATGCATTTGCCATGCTCGTGGCGATTCCCGGGTTTGTTGCACCGTACATCGAGATTGAAAACGAGACAGCATAAGCTATCCTCATTTGACGCTGGTCTTCTGCATCCCCGTAGAATTCGTTGTATCTCCCGAACGGGTTGACGACCCCGGACGATTGGAGGTATAATACTTGTTCATTCCTTTCTGCATTTCACTTTCCGTGTTGGTCTCATGACTGTTGCAACCGAAGAAAAATTTACCACCGAAGAAATCGAGCAAACCACGGAGGAGCTTTACGATAAAGTAAAGGACACGAAAACACGGTTTGAATGCCGTATTTTCGCGCCGAAGATCCTTGAGATCGAACGGCTCAAACAAGAAAAAAACGCCGTGGTGCTCGGTCATAATTATCAGGTGCCCGAGGTGTTCCACGGCATCAGTGACTTTACCGGAGACTCACTGGGGCTGAGCAACAGAGCGGCGGAATCCGACGCCGATATTATCGTGTTCTGTGGCGTCAACTTCATGGCCGAATCCGCCAAAATCATGAATCCGGACAAAAAAGTTCTTCTTCCGAGTCGGAAAGCCGGATGTTCCCTGTCCGAAAGCATCACGGGAGAAGACGTGCGTAACCTGAAGGAAAAACATCCGGGCGTACCGGTCGTAACCTACGTCAACACCTCCGCGGAAGTCAAAGCGGAATCGGATTACTGCTGCACGTCCGCGAACGCACTGAGTGTCATCGAACACGTCGACTCGGACCGGGTGATTTTCATCCCGGACGAATACCTGTCCGAAAACGTCGCCCGGGAAACCGATAAAGAAATCATCACCTGGGACGGACGGTGTGTGGTCCATGAGGAATTCACACCCCAGGACATCGCCTATCATCGAAATACGTTCGATGACCTCGCCGTCCTTGCGCATCCGGAATGTTCCTCGGACGTCGTGGACGAGGCCGACTTCACGGGGAGTACCTCCGAGATGATCGAATACGTGGGCAAAGTGGACAACGACCAGATCATGATGATCACGGAATGTTCCATGTCGGATAACGTGAAGGAACAGTATCCGGAAAAACAGTTCGTTTCCACCTGTGTGACGTGTCCGCACATGAAGGAAATCACACTCGACCGAACGTTACGATGCCTTCGGGAAGAGGAGCCGGAGATCACAGTACCCGAGGAGATTCGTGTTCGTGCGAAAAAGGCACTGGACCGAATGGTCGAAATCGGTCGTTAATAAGCCGATTCCTTCGATAACGAGCAGGTCTGTGGCAATCTAATTGAGGAGAATATTTTTACCATACCCTGCACATATTCAGTTCGGCCATGATTTCGGATCACACATTTCGCCCCCTGACACCGGCACGGAGGTTACGTACGATGATACGATCCACCTTTCCACATCGCTCTCCGAGGCAATGCATGAAACTCGGTCTTCTCATGCTTTTGATCGGCCTTTTCACCCTGTCGTTCCCCTTCCAGCGAACCCTGAGTGCCGACCGGAAGCCCAACATCATCCTGATCCTCGCCGACGACCTCGGCTACGGCGACCTGTCCAGCTACGGAGCGCCGGACATGAATACCCCGAACATGGACCACATCGTGGAATCGGGGATGAAGTTCACACGCTTCCGCTCCAGCAGTCCGGTCTGTGCACCCACTCGCGCAGCCGTGCTCACCGGTCAGTACCCCGACCGTGTGGGGGTGCCCGGCCTGATCAGGCCGAACGCTCTGAATACCTGGGGCTACCTGTCGCCGGACGCCCCGCTCATTAGTTCGCTTCTGCACAGGGCGGCGTATCATACCGCAGCGATCGGAAAATGGAACCTCGGGTTCGACGCCCCGAACGTTCCGCAGGAGCGCGGATTCGACTACTCGTACGTGCACCTTGCCGACAACGTGGGAGACTACTACACCCACCGGCGTGCGGGCATCAATTACATGCGGGAAAACGGGGAGAAAATCGACCCGGAGGGCCATGCCACGAATCTGTTCGGCGGAGCACTTGTGGACTACGTGCGCCGTAGGGCCTCCACCGACGCCCCCTTCTTCGCGTATTACGCCCCGAGCGTGCCTCATTTTCCAATACAACCGCCCGAGGAGCGGTTGAAAACCGTAAAACAACGAGAAGGGGACATCACGAACAAGCGGGCGAAGCTGGTTGCCCTGATAGAACACCTGGACCACTGGATTGGCCGTCTTATCGAGGCACTCCGGGAAACCAATCAGTACAGCAACACACTCATCCTGTTTACCTCGGACAACGGCGGGGACGGAAACAAGGGGGCCCGCGTGGGTCCGTTCCGGGGACAGAAAGGCAACATGTACGAGGGAGGACTCCGTGTCCCCATGGCAGCACTCTGGCCGGGGAAAATTGAACCGAACACCAGGACGGATCTGCCGGCGACGACCATGGACCTCTACCCGACCATCACCGAAGCCGCCGGCGTGCACGTGGACCACCGTATCGACGGGACGTCGTTTCTTCCGACCCTCCTGGGCAACGAACAGCCGGAGTTCCTACACCGTACGGTTTTTTTCGTTCGCCGGGAGGGAGGGGGGTGGAACGACTGGGCGGGACGCAGCGTGCACGCCGTGCTGGAGGGCGACTGGAAACTCCTCCAGAATCATCCGTCGGAACCGTTCGAACTGTACAACCTCGCTGAGGATCCAAAGGAACAGGAGAACCTGATCGAGGAACGAAACGACGTGTTCCGACGCCTCGAGCGAAAACTGCGTCGCCATATCCGACAGGCCGGACGGGTTCCGTTCAACAAGTAACACGAGGCGAACATCACAACGCGGGAAATGCTCACCCTCAGCATCTTTTTCTCATTGAAGGTCAAGAAATTTTGGAGAAGCAATGCCGAAAACGTGCATTTTTGATGGAAAATGACACCGGACTACGCCGAACGAAAGATGCCCGGATGGCCATGTTCGGCGACGCCACCGCAATCATCGCGACCAGGAGAGTACCCCCCAGTCCAACCACCTGAATTCCGGAAAACCACAGGAAATTCAGGAGGTGCATGGATGTGCAACGTCGTCCGGAGGGGGAACCGCCGGTTCCGTGAACGGAAATACCTGTTCGAGATCCAGATTTCGTTCCTGACCCCGTGCGAGCCCTCAGTATCCGGAGCCGGTTTCAGGGTTTGAACGGCTGAGTGTCGAGCGGCATGAGCAGACACCCGGCTGGCCGTCTCCGCTCGACGAGAGAACGGGTTCGAACCGGTGAATTTTTTCACGCCGACAGAAGGGGAAACGGGATAAGACGTAAGTGCGCTGAAGGACAAACGGGAAGAAATTGACGGAAGAATCCGTTAGAATGGATGGATTCGAAACAATCGAACACGATGTAACGGACCCATCATGAAACGACGAATCATTCTGTCTCCCATAACGGCGGTTCTGGTTTCTGTATTTCTTACCGTTCCGATGTTTGCCGGGAACGAGCGGACCGGGACGGTTTTGCTGAACAACCGGGGATCCCGGCCCGTCTGGTTTGACGTCGATCGCGAGGAGCGCCACGTGAACGTCTATCCATGGGGGTTCGAAGGGTACCGCCGAATCACGTCCGGACGGAGCGAGAAGATCAATGGAAACGCCGGAGTCTGGCGGGTGCGGATGAGATATGCACCGGAAGACGTCAGCTTCCGGCTGAACGGCGGAGAAACGATTCGAATGCGCCTCAGGTCCCCCGGGGAAAACCGGGTAATCACCTCCGTTTACAGAGGAAACGAGCAGGTCCTGCACCAGGAGTTCGTAAAAACAAAATCCTCAAATACGCTGCAACCGAACCATAAAACAACCGACGGGTCCGGATCCGAACCCGGTCGAACCATCGAGGCCCCGGATCAATCGAAGACCCGGCCGGACCGCGGGCGTCGGCGGATCGAGTCCGGCAAGTCTTACGCCGACCGGAACCGAGTACGGAACAGAACGTATTCGAACAGAAGACCGGTCGATTACGACGTGCATTTCCGGTATCGTCACCGCAGGCACCGCAGGTATCCCCATCACTCCTACCGTTATCACCGGGATCACAATCCGTTTTCTTTATTTAGATACCGGCGTTACCACAAATACCGCTACCACCGCCGACACCGGTTCCGATTCCGGTTGGGGTTCCATTTCGGAGGACGACAGGACGGATGCTACTACCGGTTCGGGTTCCACGATTGAGGACGGTTGAAAACATATTTCGTCTGTCTTAGGAGGAATCTGCATGGAGTCCTCAGCGGTTTGTTAGCGAACATTTTCAAATAAACAATGGAGGACAATTCCTACCAGGCCGCGATCGAACTCTACCTCGAAGAAGCGAAAGGCGACGTCTGGACGATTGAAACGAAGGATAATAATCAGAAGGACCTGCCGCACTTCGAGCCTCTGAAACACGAGCTTGAGAAGAAGATTGCCATCGGTGCGGTCAGCCATCGAAGTCTGCAGGCCGACACCCCGGAGGACGTGGCGAATGAGATACGAAGTGCGCTGGAGTACATCCCGCCCGAAAAGCTGGTGGTTACCAGTGACTGTGGGTTCGGACGACAGGGGTTCAACCGTGAGATTGCCTTTTTCAAAGCGGCGGCGATCGCCCAGGGATGTAATATCGTCCGGGAGGAACTCGGTGCCGAAACCACGTACGTGCCGGCGGCCGATCCTCAGCTGCAGACCGACGTCATACCGGAAACCCAGGAAGAGCTGGATGAACGCGGGTTCGGAAAGTAACCCACTGCCGGGGGTTCCGGAGGCGGAGATCGGATTCCCGGGGGGACGCTTCGGACCGCTCGACTCCGGATTGCAAACAATATAATAGCGGACCGTGTGCCACCAGGAGGTTGCTGAAAACCACCGTTTCGTCTGCGGTCCAGGTTCCAAGCAGGTCAAGGAACGAGGAGGAGGCAATGCCGAACGTGCATTGTCGACGACGAGTGACGCAGAGATGCGCCGGAAATTGGGCCGTCGAAAGAATGCGGATTTACAAGGTGTATCCACATGTTATAAGGTTTTATGTCGATTGTCCCGTCCTGACGGGTGCGGTGCATTTACCCATCCGCTGTGTCAAACATCCTCGGCGATGCACTACGGCATCGCCTGCGGTTTTTTCCGTGCGGACGAAAAAAATGCCCTCGCACTGACGTTACGAGGGTTTTTCAGCAGCCTCCCAGGTTCGATGGGGAAACGACGGGTTCGTGTCCGGATCTTCTCCATGGTCTATGCATCGCTGTTTCGTTCAATCAGACGCAACGCCAGTTTGCCCGCGCCGCGCGCAGGATCAACCGATTTATCGAGGGGGAGGCCATTCAGCATGCGGACGTGCGGACGACGTCTTTCACCTCGACAAACAGTGGCTGTCCGGAGGAAATCACCCCACCGTGAAAGGCCACCGACGGCCGTTCCTCCCACGGTCCGAGACGGTTCTCTCACGTGTGCACGCGCTCACGTAGGTCCTGCACTGCTGAAGCGGCGATCCCCTCCGCCACCTCGTCCCCCTGCCAGGCGGTCCGGAGCCGTCCTGCGCGCAGGAGGCGACCTCGTACCGGTCCGCCTGACGAATCCATGAAACCAGCTCGTCCACGCCCTCGAGGTCCCGTTCCTCCACCACCGCTTCCGTGATTCCCGGTTCGGATCCCGCGATCGTCTCCATGAGTCCGGAGATCATCCGGGTCCGGTCCGCAGAAAACCCCCGGTACGGTTCCCTCAGTCCGCATCCCTTGGTCGGAACAGTGCGGATCGTCGGGCCCGTCTGCCGAACAGGCTGTTGACGGACGCCATGTTCGTCGGATAAACTGATCGTTCCGTACGGTCGAATCAGTACCTCAGGCAGGTAAATTTCCCGGGTGGGCAGTGAGCAATACGCCGAGCGGAAACAATGCGGAAGGGGTGAAGCCGGCCGATTGTGACCGCCCCGTCCTCGTCTGGGACGGGGATTGCGAATTCTGCCGTCGGACGGTCGAATGGCTTCGCACAAAGGTTCCGGAGGAGAAGCTTCTATTTGTACCGCGCCGGCGGATGTCCGGGGACCTCGACGCGGTGGATCGATCCGAGTTCGAACAGTCGCTGTTTCTTCTCCGGCCCT
>CAYXQY010000058.1:1498-19379 GCA_964466525.1 uncultured Planctomycetia bacterium | reverse complement strand
GAATTGACCGGGCCTTCTCCCGGGCAAGATGACTGTACCTTGCGCGGCGTGCCCCGATCTGAAAAGGGGCCGCAAGGGACAGCATCCCCCCCTCCACGCACGGCCACCCGTTGTTCAGAATAAGGAAAATCATGTTGCACCTGAAACGTACTGGCAAACTCCTGGGACCCGACCGGGGCAGGAATAGCCAAGCTGAGTATACACTTAATTTATCTGATCTCCTCCTGATCACGCTTTTCGCCAGGGGAAGCATCCATGTATGTGCTCAGGTTCATTTGGGCCCCCTCATTGCGCCTCAAAAATCCAACTCAAACGACCTGTCCCCTTCCGAACGATCCTGGTAGATGCCACGACGAGCCCATGGGGTTATTCTACGCAGTATAACTGATACAGGACGCTCCGGGCAAAGAGTTCCAGACCTGTAAGACCGATGGCTTTCGGGCATGGAATCTATCGTTTCCGATAGCGAGACGACCCCCAACAGCCCTTTTATTCCTCTTTCTCGGGGAAACACCCCTTATCCAGAAAATGTCGAACGGCTGATGCGACCTTCTTGTTGAAAAGCAGAAGGCTATGTTGGTCATCCACCATCAAAAAATCCGTGGCGTGCTCCGTTTTCACGTTCTTAACTTTCAACAGGCCATCGTCGTCCCCTTCCAGTACGGGATTCCATCCCTCGTCATCGGGTCCGGATCCGGCGATGATGCCGAACTCCGTTTCCGGAAAGGGCAATTTTCGGACTTTCTCCGGGGTCAAATCCTCCAGTCCCTCCCCTGCAATCAGTCCTGCAGGATACCATTCATTCAGGGCCTCGGCAATCTCAGAACCTTTCGTTGGCGGCGCCAGCATGACGATCCGTCCGATCTCCAGGTCTTTTTTCCAGGGCTGTTCGAGTGTTAACAATTTGCGCAGGACGATTCCGCCCATGCTGTGGGTTACGAACGATACGGCGTCAGCACCATTTCGTATCCGGTTCAGCACCATTGCCAGTTGCCGTGCGTGTTCCGCAATCCCACTGCGTGAACTCGGGTAATTAATGGAGACGAATTCATAACCTGCGTTTTCAAGCTCATTCCGTAACGGATCCATTGAATCCGACGAACAAAATAGGCCGTGAATGAGAACGACCCAGTGGGAACTGCGTGGGGAAATGGAATGTCGAACCCGGATCGATTCGAACCGCGCCCGACATTCCTCGTAGTCTCCCCAACCTCGGCGTACGTCGTCGGGGTCGAGCAATCGATGATGTCCTGTTAACACGTTTTCCTGTATGCGCCAGCCAGCCAGAACGTATTGATCCGCCCAGAACTGCTTCCCGCCCATTGTCCAGAAGGGAAAGTTCGGGTTTCCGTCCCCGTATCGTTTTTTCAGCACCCTCCCCAGGTACTCCTGAAGCGCAGCGAGAGACCCTTCTTTCAGTACCCTCCCGTTCTCGGTGATGAGGCGGCATTTGTCCTCTCCCTCCCCCGCTTCATCGCATAAAATCAAGTATCCAAGGACGCTTTTCTTACATTCCATGCCGTAACCGAACTCCACTGTTTGAAAGCAAGCTGTCGGGACGTCAACCAACCTGATCTCCAGGATCGGATCCTGACAGTTTCATCCAGGGGTGAACGAACGTCTCTACAAACAGCAAACCGCCGCACAGAGGCCCATTAATACACATTGACAGCGGTTTTCCATGTATCTCGCATTCTACACTCACAAATCCGGCAAATAAAGAATCCACCCGGGAATACGTCGGAACGGTGCTGAGGGAAAATCACCGTGTATTGAATTACCGGAAAGTATCGGGACCTTACAGTGGAGCAGTTCAAAAACTGAACATCTCAAAACCGGTTTGAGCCCGTCAGAGGTCTTCGTACGACGAGCTCCGATCGCGGCGTCGGGCCAGTTCGCTCCGGTACGTCCTGCCGAGTCGATCCCTGTTCTCTCGGGCCCAGTCCCGTAAACTCGTGGAGCCAGCCGGGGGGGAATCCGTGTGCAACAACCCCGCCTGTAACCCGTGAATTTCCTCCCGTGTAATCGGAACGTCCGCGAGCACCCAGCCCAGGACCGTACTGATCGCTGTCCCCATCCACGGGGGAATGGAGACAATCGGCCGTTCCGCTCCGATGGCCTCACCAATTGTTCGAACCATGTCCCGGTACGTAAACGTGTCCGGTCCGATGGCGTCAACTGTTCGATCCTCCCGACGTTTTCCTTCGTCCACCGCAAGCGAAGCAAAGTCCCTCACGTGTATCGGCTCCACCCGGTAGCGGCCCGACCCGAACACCCCGAAGACGGGAAACGTGCGAAGCATCCAGGCAATGTTGTTGACCAGTATGTCCGCCCCACCGAACAGCAGGGCCGGCCGTAGAATGGAATAGGACAACCCGGATTGCCGGACCGCCTGCTCCACCTCCGCTTTCCCGCGGAAGTACGGGAAGGGCGAATCCGGGGACGGATTGGTAATGCTTACGTGCACGACGCGTTCGACCCCCGCCTCAACAGCGGCTTCCAGAAGAATTCGCGAGTTCCGGACCGCCGTGTCATGCGCAAAGGACACCTGTTCGTCGTCGTAATCGAACCGGACCCAGTACGTATTGTACAGCACGTCCGTATTCCGAAGAGGCTTCACCAGCCGTTCCGGTCGTTCAAAGTCCAGCGGAAACGCCGGGACGCGGTTCCCAAACGGGTGCTCCCGGTTGAGGGAATTGGTCAGCGTTTGAACGGATACCCCCTCCTCCAGCAGGAACTTCGCGATATATTTTCCTGAGTATCCGTACGCACCGGTCACGGTATGAACCGGTCCCGCATCCGACGCGTTCCGCCTGCTCCGCTGATTCATTGCATCTCCTTCGGGTACATTCGCGTACGTTCACGGAAATGAACCATTCCGTTGCCGAATAAGTTGTTTTAATTTCGATATTTCAGTAATTACTGTAATTTATAAATATAACACTGTCAAGGCCGTCGAATTTATCCGGAGGATACGGGTGAACCGTCCTTCGTTTGCGCCTGACTCCGCTGATCTCCTTGCTTATCGGGGAATCTGCTTCACCGGGGTCCGCACAGCGTGAAAAAACCGCTCATTCTGAACGGTTTACTACCTGCAGTACAGGAAGGAATGCGTTAAGTCCCTCGAAGGACCGTCCCGAGATACTGAACCTCCGTTCCCTTGTCCTCGCCCCGACTTCCACCTGAGAGACTGCTGAAACAACCGCAAAATCAGCGAAACGAGTTGGGTCGAAGCGTGCGGAGTCCCTCGCAGTAAATTCCGTCCGTACGACCGAGGGGATGACGATGGGATTTTCAGCAGTTTTCAGGTTTGACCGGGCCATACGCGGGCGGATCGTTGCTGACTTATCCCATCTCCACGGAATCGTACACAACGAGATCTTCCCAGTACTGTTCGCAGTCGTCCACAAATTGCCTGTGTATCGGATGTTCCTGGTACGCTTTCTCGTCGTCCCCGTCCTCAAAGAAAAGAACCAGAACGTAATCGTAACTGTTATCCACGACCTCACGATCCGTGTTCGCCGGCACGCCGACGAAGCCCTTTTCAACCAGGTTAATACCGGTCAATGCGTCCAGTCCATCCCTGAACCGCTGTTGTTCTTCGTCGGTCAGGTCGTCCAGCCAGAAATACACGCTATGTACCTGCATTGTTATTCGTTTTAAACTGAACAAAAAGGAAAATAAAAACGGAGCCATCAAACTGCCTGTCAACAACCGCTCACCCAAACGTCGGTACGCTCTCAATATCCCTTCGTTAACTGTCCGTAATGTCTGCGATAACGCCCTCTTTACCGGTCCTGTACCTCCCATTTCGGCGGCCGTGAGTACAGTGGAACAGGAAACCTCAGCATACAGCGGGCGAGGGCCCATTTACCTCTTCGTGATTTGCCGTCGTTCAAGAAAAACCTCACTACGGACGATCTATCACGACAAAACGTTCCCACCTCTCAATGTAACAGAACAACCCGTTGATAGAGAACGGCCTCAATCGAACACATACACAACTGGTTCAGTAAAGCGTCCCTCGAGGGATTCGGTGTTCCGGAAACGCCCACAGGGCTGGATGGACAGGTGTGGAACGGAATGGTAATGGTCAGAAGACAATCAGTACGCCCGGATGTTACGAATCGGAGGAGGCTCCCTTTTCGACCATCGGCTGCTCGTCCTCGTCCTCCGATACGTTTTCGTCGGCCCCTTCCTCATCGCCCTCCTCGTCTCCTTCGGACACTTCGAATTCGTAATCCTCGGGGCGCTCGACGATCTCGAACTCAAGTTCACCCAACTCGTCGTCCCGGTCCACAAGGATATGCCGGTTTTCCTCGAAGGATCTTTCCAGGAGGAGCTCCGACACGGGATCCTCGACAAGCCGTTCGATGGCACGTCGCAGTGGACGTGCGCCGTAGTCCGGATCGTATCCCTCGTCGATGATCCGTTCGATGGCCGCGTCCGTGAACTCCACCGTCAGGTCGTTCTCGAACAGTCGCTCCCGGACGTCTCTCATTTCAATGTGAACGATCTCCTCAAGGTCCTCCCGGGTCAGGGACTCGAACACGATTGTGTCGTCGAGCCGGTTCAGAAACTCGGGTCGGAAGTGATCCTCCACTTCCTCCAGAAGGTTTTCCTTCATGGCCGCGTAGTTGGCCGCCTCGGACCCGCGACCGAAGCCCATCTGCGCCTGATTTTTGATCAGGTCCGCACCGATGTTGGAGGTCATGATGAGAATGGCATTCGCAAACGACACGCTGCGGCCGAACGAGTCCGTCAGCTGACCGTCTTCCATGATCTGCAGCAGCATGTTGAACGCATCCGGATGAGCCTTCTCGATCTCATCCAGCAGCACCACGGAATACGGGCGGCGGCGAATCTGCTCGGTCAACTGGCCGCCTTCTTCAAATCCGACGTATCCCGGTGGAGCACCGACCAGCCGTGAAACGTTGTGCTTCTCCATGTACTCGGACATGTCCAGCTGAATCAGGGCTTCTTCTTCCCCGTACATAAACTCGGCGAGGGTCCGGGCGAGGAGCGTCTTTCCGACCCCCGTGGGCCCGATGAAGAGGAAGGCTCCCATCGGCTGCTCGGGGTCCTTAAGGCCCGTTCGCGAACGACGGAGCACCTTCGAAACGGCCTTGACCGCGTTGTCCTGGCTGACTACGCGCTCGTGCAGGACCTCCTCCATACGAAGCAACCGTTCTCGTTCCTCTTCCTCAAGACGGGACAGTGGGATACCGGTCATGTTCGCAACCGTTTCGGCGACGATGTCCTCGTCGACGACCCCGTCCACCTCACGGCCGGATTCCTTCCATTCTTCCGTCGTTTCCTGTTTTTTCTCCTTGAGCTTCTTCGCCTTGTCCCGGAGCAACGCCGCTCGTTCAAAATCCTGCTCCTTGATGCACTCGCTTTTTTCCTTTTCCAGCTCGTCGATCTGATCCTCAATCTCCCGGACGTCGGGCGGGGTGGACGAACTGCGGAGTCGCATGCGTGCGCCGGCCTCGTCCATTACGTCGATGGCTTTGTCCGGCTGGAACCGATCCGTAATGTATCGACTCGAAAGTTTCACGCACTCGTCGAGGGCCCCATCCGTCATGCGCACCCGGTGATGGGCCTCGTACTTGTCACGCAGTCCGCGAAGGATCTTTCTTGTCTGCTCGTCGTTGGTCGGCTCCACCATAATCGGCTGAAACCGTCGTTCGAGGGCCCCGTCCTGTTCGATGTGCTTCCGGTACTCGTCCAGGGTCGTGGCCCCGATGTGCTGGACCTCGCCCCGGGCGAGAGCGGGTTTGAGCACATTTGACGCATCGATCGCCCCCTCCGCGCCCCCGGCACCGACAAGCGTGTGGAGCTCGTCGATAAACAGGATAATGTCTTCTTCCTGGCGGACTTCGTTCATGACCGCCTTGATGCGTTCCTCGAACTGGCCCCGGTACTTGGTGCCCGCCACCATCAGTGTCAGGTCCAGGACGACGATACGTTTGTTCCGGAGCACCTCCGGCACCTCTTCGTTCACGATGTCCTGTGCAAGGCCTTCCACAATGGCCGTTTTCCCCACGCCCGCTTCACCGAGCAGCACCGGATTGTTCTTGCGCCGGCGGCTCAACACCTGCATGACCCGTTCGATCTCATCCTTTCGGCCAATCACGGGATCGAGCTGATCTTTGCGGGCGAGTTCAGTTAAGTCACGACCAAACGCATCAAGCGCGCGAGTCTTGGAGTTGCCTCCAGACTGACCTTCGATGTTCTGTCCGGATGGTTCTTTACCGATCATATCTTCGGCCCCCAGCACTTCAAGAATTTCCTGACGAACTTCGTCGAGTTTGAGTCCCATACTTTCCAAAACTTGTGCGGCAACCCCCTCGCTTTCCCGGAGCAGTCCCAGAAGTAGATGCTCCGTTCCAATGTAATCGTGTCCGAGATTCCCCGCTTCTTCTTTCGCAAGTTCGAGCACCCGCTTGGCACGCGGCGTGAAGGGCAACTGCTGTGCCGTAATGCTGGGCGGTCCCTGGGGAATCATTTTTTCGACCTCCGAACGGATTTCGTTCGGATCCACATCCAGGTTTTTCAGCACTTTCGCAGCAATCCCCGTTCCTTCCTGTACAAGCCCGAGCAGGATATGTTCCGTTCCAATGTACTCGTGGTTGAAACGCTGTGCTTCCTGACGCCCGAGGCTCATGACCTTCCGGGCTCGATCTGTAAATTTGTCAAACATATCCCTGTATAAAAAGGAACAAAGCGACGTAAGTCTTCAGAAGATCGGGGTGATTTCATCTCTGATACACAATACACTTTACCCGAGTTCTCCCTGATTTTCAAGGTGCTTCCCTTGAGTGCTCGTTTGATTCACAGTTCCTGTACGGATCACGGGATACGTGCCACGAACGAGCGCCATGCTGAAAGCACCAGTGTTATGGAAGAATAACTCCATTCGAAAAATCCGAACGTAACGTGCTGACGAAGCGGGGGTTCTTCAACAGCCTCCTATAAGATTGCAATGAACTGAAGAAATAAGATATGATCTTTTCTGACAAACGTTCTATACACTGTCCCGCCCCATTCAAATATTTCAATCGCTCGCTCAGCGTTCCGTTCTCATCAGTACCGTCCCGAATCATGAATAACGTCATCGACCGGACACCACGTCATCGACTCCCTTTTCTTACATTCGTTTTTGTCGTTGCAATGTTGATGGTTTCCTGCTCCAGCCCCATGAATTCTACCGGCGACGCCTCCTCGACCGCCCGGAACAAAACCATTCCGCTGTCTATCGGACCCGACCTTCACACCACCACCCTCGAGAACGGACTCGACGTGGTCGTGGTCCCGGACCATCGCCTCCCCATGGTGAACGTGGGTATGGCGGTTCAAACCGGTTCAACCAGTGAATCACCCGAAACCAATGGCCTTGCCCACCTTTACGAACACATGTTCTTCACGGCGAACAAATCCTATCCCTCGGGGTCGGAATTTGAAAAGCGTCAGCGTGAACTCGGGATCGTGAGCAACGCGTTCACGTCCAACGAAGCCGTGGTATATTATTTTAGCCTGCCGAAGGACAACCTTCAGAAGGGCGTGGCGTTCATGTCGGACGCCATGCGCAAGCCGCTGTTCAAGTCGGAGGAGTTGAAACAGGAACGGAAGGTGGTGCTTGATGAGTTTAATACCCGCACCAGCCGGCCCCCGCGTCGGTTGTCACGTGCGGTGACCAGTGCGCTTTTTTATAAATACCCCTGGCGCCGTTCCACGCTCGGCGAAAAAGACGTCATCAAGAATGCCTCCCGGGACGACATGATGAAATTTAAAGAGAAATTCTACCGCCCCGGAAACAGTGTCGTGCTCGTGGTGGGGGACACAACACCCGAACAGGCCATTTCTTCCGTCAAAGAACAGTTTGGCGATTGGTCCGACAGCACGTCGAACGGCGCCGATGCGAACCCCCCTCATCCCCCCCTGAATAAACCGAAAGCCGTCTCCATTCAGGCGGACATTCAGTACGCCTCCCTGCTGACAAAACAGTTCGGCCCGTCGGTCACCGAACATCCCGAAGCCACGTACGCCGCGGACGTCTGGGGTAAACTGCTTTCCCTTTCCTCGTCCCCGTTTCAGGAAAACCTCGTGGATAACGGCCCCTTTCAGAGCGCGTCGATGAGTTACTACACGCAGAAACACGGCCCGTCGATCCAGTTCCGGGGGGTATTTTCGCCCGATCAACGGGACGAAGCTCTGTCCGCCTTCCTGAATGAAGTCCAAAAATTCAATCAACCCGGGTACTTTTCGGAAGAACAGCTCGAAGCGGCCCGGAACAAACTGATCGTCGAACGAACGTTTGGCGTGCAGAACGGTCGAGACTTCCTTCAGAACCTCGGCTTCTGGTGGTCCGTCGCCGGGCTCGATTACTACGGGTCGTACCTTGACAACCTCCGGCAGGTGACCCTTGCGGACGTCCGGACGTTCTGTCAGAAATACGTGCAGTCGGACAACCGCGTGTACGGGCTCCTGGCACCGGAAAGCGAAAACAGTATTTCGGAATCCGCCCTGCTCGACCTTGTCGAAAAGATGAAGTCCAGCCCCACGAGCACCACGAATTCGGATGCCCCTTCCGCGGATGCCGGACCGCACCCCGGGCTGCGGAAAAAAACAAACCTGAATTTCGAAGCACCTGATTCATCCGGTACCTCCTATTTTGAGCTATCCAACGGCATCCCCGTCATCCACCGACGTGTGACGGAAAACGACGTGTTAAGCGTGCAGCTCTTTCTCGACGGCGGAGCGATGAACTACCAGAAGTTCCCTTCGGGGGTTGAACACTTCCTCCTTCGGACAATGCTCCGGGGGTCGGAAACATATCCGCTCGAGCAATTTCAGGCCGTGACCGACCGGGAGGGAGTCAGCCTCTCCACCGATTCCAATTACGATTACAGCCGCCTGTCCGGTGCCAGTCTGCGGGAGGACCTCCCGCTGACGCTTGACCTGATGAAGGACGCCGTACAGAACCCGCTTCTGAAAGAGAAACAGGTGGAGTGGGTGCGCCGACAGATGCTCACCTCCGTACAGCAGCGCCGGAGCAACCCTCGCGAGCAGGTGTGGCACGAGACGAACGACGTGTTCTTCAAAAATCATCCCTATCAAAAAAACCCGGAAGGCACACTGGAAAGCCTGAACAAAATCGACCGGAACACCGTCCGGAAATACCACGACCGACTCGTTCGAACCGGACGGATGCTGTTGACCGTGGTCGGACGCCTCCGCACGGACCGATTAAAAGAAGAACTCGAAAAAAGCTTCGGCTCCCTCGAATCCGCCGCGTATGAGCGGCCCGCCGTTCCGGAGTTTACAACCGATCGGGATCAGCCCGTAAACATCACGGAACAGGAGGACCTATCCACCGCATTTATCGCGGCGAAATACCCCCTTCCCAGTATGACCTCCCCCGACTATCCCGCCCTCAAGCTCGGGCTTAAACTCCTTTCGGAACGCATCTACGAGGAAACACGAACCAAACGGGGATTGACGTACGGTGCCTACGCGGGGCTTCCGTATTACCGCCGAAACTGGGGATACCTTTTCATCACCACCCCACGGCCAAACCTGGCGATGTCCCTGATTTACCGGGAAATTCACCGAATCAAACAGGACGAAATTGATCCGGAGGAACTGAACCGCACAGCAAACGTCCTCTATACAAGACAGTTGATTGAACGTCAGACCGCGGGGTCGATCGGTTCACTCCTGGGTCGATATGAACTGGTTGGAAACGGCTGGGAAACGTTCGGCGAGATTTTGAGCAAAATGCGATCTCTATCCCCTGAACAGATCCAGTCCGTACTGCAAAACCACCTGAAAGATTACGCGTTCGGCGTTATTCAGGGCAAGTCCATGAAACAAAAAATCAATCGGAAACGGCTTCTGAACCCGGCTCGAGCACGCGAGGCCCTCAAAGAGAAAGACAACGATGAGAAAAACACCCCGGCTCCCGCGGAAAGATAAGTTCTCTTTGCGGCAAACAGGAACCAGGTTGAATCCGACGCCGGGCACATTATCCGTTTTCCTTTTCTTCCTGCTGATCGTTCAGGTTGCTGCCGGACCTCCTGAAGACCAGATGACGCACGGATCGATCTCCTTTTCCGGAGATACGTTATCGTATACCGTCCGTCGTGCGCCGCAGTGGACGAAACTCTTCAGCCGCAGGTCCGGCTGGTTCGGTGGAGACGGTATATACAGTATCCCTATGAACGGATACGATGCCCTTCCATCAAACGATCGAGCGAAAACACTTTTTGTGTTCAGTGATAGCATGATCGGAAAGATTCGGAACGATCAAATCGAATCGTCGACGATGATCCATAATTCCGCTGCCATCCTGAACGAAACCGCTCCGAAACCGGACGAGATCGATTTTACCTGGAACCGATCTCCAGACGGATCACACGGCGCGCTCTTCACTCCCCCCACAGACCGTGCAGAGGAGGGAGATTATTACTGGCTCGGAGACGGGTTTGTGCACCCCTCTCCAGATAAATTGTACCTGTTCAGTTATCGGGTGCGGAATTCCGGCGACGGGCCGTTTGGTTTCTCGTTCGTGGACAATCCGATCCTGGTCGTTTCCAACCCGTCCCCCTCCTCCCTGACCGATTACCGTGTCATTGATACGCCCTTCTACAAAAACGAACCGGAAAACGGAAGTTTTCGCTCATTTGGCGCCGGGGTCTTCGTCAACACAAAATGGGCCGGTGCCCCCCACCCGGATGGATACGTCTACGTGTACGGAATCCGTGGATCGGACAAACAGGTGATCGTCGCACGGGTTAGACCGAAGCACGTGCATCAAATCAATCACTGGCGGTACTGGAACGGTGATGAATGGACTCCGAATATCAACTCCTGCGCGACGATCGCCCGCCAGGCGTCCAATGAACTCAGCGTAACATCGATCGGGAACGGGACCTATGCACTGATCTTTCAGGTGGACGGATTCACGGGAAAAACGGGAATGCGATTGGGAAAGCACCCGTGGGGACCGTTCGGCGACATCGAGGTCATCTGGCACGCTCCGGAGTCCAGACAGGAAAATTTCTATACGTACAACGCCAAAGCTCACCCCCATCTCTCCCCAGCCGGAAAACTGCTGATCAGCTACAACGTCAACTCCTTCGATTTTCTGAAGGACCTCGACAAACACCCTAAGTTTTACAGACCACGGTTTATTTGGTTAAAATTCAGTGAATGAATGCGTGCGTTTGCATCACAGGCCTCGATTCCTTCTGTAGGTTCGCCATCGGATATAAAAGAATCAGCCCCCATCACATTTCATCCGCCCCCTTGATCAGATACAGGTTTTCTCAAACGGCTGATGTCCGATCCATTTCAGGTTCCGAATCGCACGATCCAGGTAGCAGGTTGCCCGCTCGTTTCACGTTTACCGTTCGGATGACGCCATTTTGACATACCAATCCTATCGACGGGTTCACAATTCTGTTCTTGTACTGATCTGTACGCTGACCTTCCTCCCGGCGGTTCTTGTTACCGGAGCCCGGGCGGATTCATTTGAAAGCCGGTTTCGCACGACGCACGATCGGGTCTGGCCCGGCCGGCATTTCTGGCCGAACCCGATGGAGAACTGGCGGATCCGGAACGGTCAACTTCAGTGCACGAACGCCGGAAGCAACCGGAACGTTCAACTGCTGACGCACACCCTCAGCAGCGTGTATGGCCGGTTCACAACCTCCGTCATCCTCGAACAACTACCCGAAATGGTGGAGAAAAAAAAGAACTTCACCCTTTCCGAGGGGGCGTCGTTGAACCGTAACAGCGCACCAAACATCGTCAAACGACCGCTGACGATTACCGCGCATATCGATGACCTCGCAGACGGTGTCATCGTGGCACAGGGCGGAACGGCGGTCGGTTACTCTCTCTGGGTGGACGATGGAAAACTCATCTTCACCACCCGTCGCAGCGGAACCCCGAAATCCGTCTCGACGGACAAAATCCAGAAAAACAAAGTACAGATAAAAGCGCACCTTTCGGAAGACGGGTCGGTTGAACTGCGTGTCGATGGACAGGTGAAGGCACGGGGGACCATGCCCGGACCAATTCCGAAAATGCCCCTTGACGGCCTGGATGTGGGAAGAGACAGCGGCACCTCTGTAGGCACGTACAGCGGCGAGACCCCGTTTCAGGGATCCATCAACAAGGTGCAGATCGAACTCGGAGGTACGTCTTCCCGGGCCATCGGATCGGCGGGATTTCGCGTCGGAATTAATCACGACATGAAAAATTACCGGGGATACGTGTTTAACGGCGACGGAATCGACGCCACCGTCTCCACCACCGGTCAGCTGACCCTGGCGGGCAAAGAAAAACAGCTTGACGGGAACCTTCCCCGGAACAAAATCCAACTGACCCTGACCGGTGTTCCGGACGGCCGGAGCGTTTCGCTCACGCTGACCGTGAAGAACAAACAGACCGGAAACACCCTGGGAAGTATTACTAAAAATAACGTAAAGAATCAGGACCTGGTGGGAAACGTGGGCCTGACAAGTAATCCGCAAACCGCCGGACGCATCTGTTTCGGGTACCAAAATTGGACCCTCAACGGCCCAAAGGTGGCCCACCATCCCGGTCGTGCGTTCGGTCCCATCATGTGGACGCAGTACACCCTGTCGGACACCGGCTCAAATCAGGGGTTTGTCATGAAAATGGCCGCACAGATGCCTCCGCTTGGCCAAGAAGACAACCGGACGGTCGTGCTGCAGGTCAAACGGGACGGCGACTGGGAACGAATCGACACCGCTAATATCGATCCCGTGGCGCGTAACGCCATTTTCCGTGTAACAAACTGGAACGCGGACCGGAACGTGCCCTATCGGGTGGTCTACAGAACCACCGGAACGAACGGAGAAACCCATCGGGATACGTGGCGCGGAACCGTCCGGAAGAACCCGGACGACGAACCTGTATCCGTCGCGGGATTGAACTGTCAGCACGGCAGTGGCTATCCGTACGGACCGGTGGTACGAAACGTCAAACAGGCCGATCCGGACGTGCTGTTCTTCGCCGGTGACCAGCTGTACGAAGGGAACGGTGGGTACGGAATGGCCCGGCGACCGGCCGACAGAGCCATGATCAGTTACCTGCGAAAATTTTTCATGCACGGATGGGTCTTCCGTGACCTGATGCGCAACCGTCCAACCCTCTGTATTCCGGATGATCACGACGTCTTCCAGGGAAACATCTGGGGAGAGGGAGGAGCGAAACTCGAACAACCACAATTTGGGAAAGGCGGGTATATCGAACCGGTCAAAACGGTTAACGGCATCTATCGTACGCAGACCGGCCACCATCCCGGCGTTCAGAACCTCGAACCCGCCAATCGAGGAATCTCCGTCTTCTACGGAGACATGGTGTACGGCCGGGTCAGCTTCGGGATCGTCGCCGATCGCCAGTTCAAAACCGGTGCCGCCGGCAATCCATCCAGCGACCTGAAACTTCTGGGGGATCGGCAGCTGTCGTTCCTGCGGAACTGGGTGGCGGACTGGGAAGGTGCGGACATGAAACTGCTGCTCAGCCAGACCCAGTGGGGCGACGTCAACACGCACGGCGGTTCCTACGAAAATCGCTCGAAAACCAACCGGGACACCGGTGGATGGCCGCCGGAAAAGCGGGACCGGGCCGTACGAATTGCCCGCAAAGGCTTCGCGTTTCACATGAACGGGGACCAGCACCTCCCCACTCTTGTACACCACGGCGTGGACAACCAGCGCGATGCGTTCTGGGGGTTCTGTCCGCCCGCGGTGGCCGTGGGATTTCCACGCTGGTTCGCCCCGGAACGGTACGGACAAAAACTGCCTGATCCCCCGGAACACGGTCTGCCAAACACCGGTGCTTACAAAGATGGGTTCGGCAATTTCATGTACGTTTACGCGGTGGGAAATCCGGTGTCCCAACATGGAGCCAACCGGTATGTGCGAGCGGATAACAAATCCTCAGGCTTCGGGCTCGTTGAACTGAACAAACAAAACCGAACCATCCAGGTAAACGCGTACCGGTTCTTCGCCAAACTAAGCGATCCGGAGAACGACCGGCAGTTCGCCGGATGGCCGGTAACGGTGTCTCAGACGAGCAACTACGGAAAAGAACGAATAGGAACGCTCGGTCCGTACTCCATCGACGGCGTTGAAAAGCCGGTCGTTAAAGTCTTCGATCAATCCTCGAACGAACTGGTCTACGCTCTCCGATCACAGAACCCGTCGCCCGAGCCCTTTGTCTTTGAGGAAGGACGGTATACGGTCAAAATCGGAAATCCGGCTACGGATAACTGGAAAACGTGGGAAAATCAGAAGGTAAACCGGTAAAATTTGATGCCGTACTACGTTACGCATGTTCGTGACCAAGGAAGGTGGTCAACTGTTGATTCACCTACCGCTTATCGTCGAACCTGAGCCGTGGGTTGATCGACGAATTCACGAAACATTTGTCGCCTCCGTTCAACGGGGCCTCACAACGATCATTCCATTGAATTGAACTGAAATTCCCCCCAAGCTGCCATGAAACGATTCGCTAAAACCATCTGCCCGGTGTCCCGAACGTTTTTTTCGAACGCCCGCTATTTGCTATTGAATCAACTTCTCTGGCCTCTCCTGATTCTGGTCGGGGTCACGGGACCGGTACTGACATCGCCCGGCGCAGCCCCGACAGCGGAAGCGGCGGACGAAAAACGACCGAACGTGATCGTCTTTCTCGTGGACGATATGGGGGTTATGGACACGTCGGTCCCCATGCTTCCCGGCCCGGACGGTAAACCAAAACAATACCCGCTCAACGAACGCTACCGCACCCCCAACATGCAACGCCTCGCCCGGCAGGGAATCCGGTTCAGCGATTTCTACGCGCAGAGTGTCTGTTCGCCCACACGCGTTTCCATCATGACCGGCCAGAACGCCACACGTCACGGAACCACCACCTGGATTCGTCCCGGCGGCAACAACCGCGGGAAGTTCGGGCCCACTGAATGGAACTGGGAGGGACTCGGCAAGAACGACGTCACACTGCCCGGCCTGCTGAACCAGGCCGGCTATCGCACCATTCACGTCGGCAAGGCCCACTTCGGACCGCTCGAACACGCCGGCGCCGAGCCGACCAACCTCGGCTTTGGCGTCAACGTCGGTGGTTACTGCTGGGGTCGGCCACGCAGCTATTACGGGCAGGATCACTACGGTAACCATCCGAAGTACGACAACAAACACCATAACGTCCCCGACTTAGAGAAGTATCACGGGACCGATACCTACCTGACGGAAGCATTGACGCGCGAAGCAAACGAGCGGGTCTCCAGAGCGGTCAAGCAGGACCGGCCGTTCTACCTGTACATGGCCCACTACGCCGTGCACGGACCGTTCATGACGGACCCGCGCTTCGCCGAGCACTACGACAACCTGAGCGGCAATGCAAAGTCGTTCGCCACCATGATCGAAGGCATGGACAAGTCGCTCGGCGACATCCTGGACCGGCTGCACGAACTCGGCGTCGCAAAAAACACCATCGTCTTTTTCCTCGGCGACAACGGCACCGCCGCGCCGATCGGTGGCGGCCACTCGATCAAATGTGCCGCGCCTCTCCGTGGGAAAAAAGGAACCCATTACGAAGGCGGCACACGCGTACCGTTCATCGCAGCATGGGCCGAGCCCGATTCCGATCACCCCAACCAAAAGAAACTGCCCATTGCCCGTGGGGCATTTCGAACAAAGCAGTTCGGCACCGTCATGGATCTGTTTCCCACTATTCTCGAACTGATCGGGGTAGATCCCCCCGAAGACCACACGGTCGACGGAGATTCCCTTAAGCCCCTGCTCATCGACGAAGAACAAACGATGGAAGAACCGAGAACGTTTCTCATGCACTACCCCCACAACCACCGGAGCAACTATTTCACCTCCCTGCGGCGGGGCAACTGGAAACTGATCTATCATTACTTCCCCAACATGAATCCCGCCAGCACCCGTTACGAACTGTTCAACCTGGCCGAGGACCGTTCTGAATCCAACAACCTCGCCGACCAACGTCCTGATAAACTCAGGCGAATGGTCCGGGCCATGCAGGAGCAACTGGAAGCGGAAAATGCGCACTACCCCGTGGCGCGGAACGGAAAAACCCCTCTGAAACCGCGCACGCCGGACTTTTTCGACGATCTTTCCCTGTCCGAACGGTTATCCCGCACCGCTCTTGCCCGGTTTACCTGGGAAGACGGGGATCTCCTGGATGATGAAATAGCAGGGTATCGTCTGAAGAAGGTGGTGAACGGATCAAACGAACTTGAGGTCACCGACGAAGGAACCCTGTCGCTTCCGGGGAACGACGCTCCGTCGGAGCGGGATTTCCTGGAAGTGGACGGGCCGGGTGGCGCTTCCTCCTGGACGGTCTCCTTCTGGTTTCGTACGTCGCAGCCCGATCAGGGAAAAAATCAGGGATTGTTCAGCAACAACCGGGGATCGAAAAATTACTCCTGGGAGGTGAATGTACACAATGGAACGCTCCGTCTGCAGTCCCGCGACACGGGCGAGCCCAACCCGGTCCTGAGCAGTTCCGGATCTCAGACCCCGTCGATCAAACCGGACACCTGGCATCACGTCGTTGTACGAAAGACCGGTTCGGATGGCCCGGGTGAACTGTACCTTGGAACGACCGAATCCATATCGAAAGTGGGACGTATCGATGCAAACCCGGGCGGCCTGCAGATGTTCCGCATCGGCGTGAACCGCGCCTCCGACCGGCTTTACCGGGCGGAGGTAGCCAATCTTTCCATCTTTCGCACCGCCGTGCCGGTGAGCAAACTGAATAAATCAGGCCCGTTCGACCACGGCAACAACGAATAATCGTATTACCGAAACCGGAACATTAACCCGTTTAGATTTTCTGCCCACACGTTCATTGCGCCATGCAAACCCGTATATTGGCCCTCGTCCTGACCGTACTGCCGCTCCTCGGCCCGCTGGCGACGACGGCATCAACTCAGCAGGACAGACCAAACTTCGTCGTCATCCTGGCCGATGATCAGGGCTGGGGTACGACTTCGATTGACGATTACGATCCGGAACATCCCCGATCGCAAAGCGACTTCTTCGAAACGCCTCACCTTGAACGACTTGCCGAGCAGGGGAGGCGCTTCACTCAGGCTTACGCGCCGCATCCAAACTGCTCACCCACCCGCGCGGCGATACAGACCGGCCGCAGCCCCGCCGCATTACATTATACCGACATCACGTTCCGCAACAGCGGTCCGCTCTACGAAGGGCGGAAGGTGATCCCCCCACGACATATCAACGGCCTGCCACGGAATGAAAAAACCATTGCCGAACTGCTGAAAGCGCATGATTCAGCGTACAGGGCCGCACATTTTGGCAAGTGGCACATGGCAAACGGCGGCCCCTCGGCCCACGGCTACGACGAAGGGTCCGGCGCAACCACCAACCGCGAGGGAAGCCGGAGTACGAACCTGCCCGACGATCCCAAGCGTGCGTACTCCATCACCCGAAAAGCCGGCGACTGGATGAGCCGGCAGGTCGAAAACGGCAACCCGTTCTACCTGCAGATCTCCCACTACGCGACGCATCTGAAATACCAATCCCGTCCGAAAACACGTGAAAAATTTGAATCGAAGCCACGCGGTGACCGACACAACAACGTCCGCTACGGCGCAATGCTGCACGACCTGGACAACAACGTCGGCCGGGTGCTGGACCGGATCCGGAAACTGGGCATCGAGGACGATACCTATATCATCTACACCGCCGATAACGGCACGTACCCGACCCGGGACCCGGGCAACATCAACGGCCCGGTTCGCGGATTCAAAGCGAGCGTCTGGGAAGGCGGGGTGCGTGTGCCCTTCATC
>CAYXQY010000058.1:0-1488 GCA_964466525.1 uncultured Planctomycetia bacterium | reverse complement strand
CCGTCGGCCCGGGCATTCCCGCCGGCACGGTCAGCCGCGAACCGGTCACCGGCTGCGACATCCTGCCCACGGTCCTCGACATCGCCGGCAGGGACCCTGGCAAACTGCCCGACGTCGTCGAAGGCGGAAGCCTCGCGCCCGTGCTCAAAAGCGACAGCGAACAGATCGAGGTCGAACGGCGGTTCGACGGACTGCACTTCCACTGGCCTCATTACCAGCTCAGCAAGCGAAGCCGCCCCGGTTCCACCGTCGTCAAAGACGGCTGGAAGCTACACTACTGGTGGGAGACCGTCGAAACTTCGCTGTATCACCTGAAAACCGACGTCGGCGAGTCAAACGACCTTTCGGAGGAGCGACCGATTGTCGAACGCCGTCTTCGCCTGCACCTGCTGCGTTACCTCGACGCCGTCGACGCACAACTGCCCCGGGGCAACCCCGACTGGGGAGCGCGCCTGAACGCACTCGACAAGCCGGTCCGGCAACATCTGCTGTTCGACCTCGACCCGGCCGACGCCATCTACGCCGACATCGGCGAAAACGGACACGCATCGGTCATGAATGCGTACCACGACCGGGGATTTGCGCTGCAGGTCAGCTTCAGACCCGCCCCGAAGGACGTGGCCGGGGGAGCCCTGGTGCCGTTGATCGAAGTGGGGGGCTCCAGCAACGGCTCGGGGTTGTACCTGGTTAATGGCGTACCCACACTGGCCGGAAAACAAAATACAGGCCCCACCGCGACGCCTGATTCGCTTCAGGACACGGATCTCAGCGGCAATGGAACCTTCGTGGTGCAACACTCCGCCGGTCGGCTTGATCCGGACACCAGCTACCGCGTCGCCGCACGTTATCAACCGCCGGCCAGCGCCGGGGAACCCGCCCGGGTACGTTTCTCCGTCGCACGCGATCAGGAACCGGCCGTGACGGAACAGCTCCTTATCCACGGTGCCAGGCGCGACGGCGACTGGTCGGGCAACGACTCCGTTTCCATCGGCCGCCCGTCCTCCCGGAACCAGCATCACTCCGGCGGCCTGCATCGCGGTGATGCCAGCGCGGGTCCGGCGATGCTGCATACGAAGAACCTGAAGCCGGTGGACGGCCGGATGGGCCGATCGTTTTACTGGAACCAGACCAGATAAAAGATAAAGGGCATCATATCCGCGGTACAAGGAGTAAAGGGCCGTTTATGCCACGGTATCCGTCATTGAAGCCACCAGAAAACGTACGACACAGAAGCTCCTTTTGCCGGTAGAAAAAAATCATGACAGCCTGAACAAATAAAGGAACAGGAATTATCAGGCCCGTAGCTCCCTCAATCTCCCTTATTACCTTATTTAGTGGACATCTGGAAAGGCTCGTCCGATGCCCGGGACCGGTTCATCGACGATTAATAAACGCACCCGCCCTGAACCCCGACAGTAATGGGGGGTTGAGCAATTTCAGGAAAACTCGAATGGAGTGGACCCATTTTCCGTAACATTCACCCGGAAG
>CAYXQY010000057.1:0-19466 GCA_964466525.1 uncultured Planctomycetia bacterium | reverse complement strand
GAGAGGGGAGGATGCCCCAGTGTTCTGGGCGCATCCCTTCCCTACTCTACTCTAAATAGTGTCCGGTTGGAAAGCGGGCCTGCAAATTCCCGGCTCCAGCAGTCAGGCACGCCTCCTCCCGTCAGGTGGATTCATTCCACCGCCGATTCTTGTTCACCAACTCACCTACGTCTCGTACACGGCGTCGAAGAAATCAACCTCGAAACGCACTGCTTCCGAAAAGCGCTCCGCCACCGCTTCCTGCTCCTCCGGTGACAGCTCGGGGCCGAGTTCATCCATGCGCGATCGCAGGTAATCCACGAACTCGTTGAACGCCGGATTGTGGTGGAGCTCGATCCATTCACGGAAGTAGAATGCCTCCGGGTCGGCGTCGCTGACTTCCTCCGCCCACGCGGCGTACACCCATTCCGCCGCAAGCAGCACGGCCAGGGTCTGTTCAAGTATGCCGGACTGAGCGGTTTCCATCAAAAAGGTCTGGAACTCCGCGTTCGTCCTGTTACGCTCGGAATCTTCGAGCTGTTTCGGATCGGCATCCAGCGCTTCCAGTGAACGCTCGAAGTAATCGTTTTCGTCGGACGTCACCATTGCGAGAAACTGTGCCACGCGGGAGCGGGTTTCCATGGATTCGGCCTGTCCGATGAGATATCCAAACGCCCGAACCAGGACATCCACGAAATCCAAATCCTGCACGAGATACGTGCGAAACCGTTTCTGATCCAGTTCCTCCCGGCTTAATTCCTTGGTGAACGGATGGTGTACCGCTGCCGTCCACTCCGGTTCGGATCGTTCGCGGAGCCATACGGTAAAGGGGGCCCCGGTGTATTCCTCGCGGTAGGCCTCAAACGATCGGTCTTCGGTACGGTCGCCGGACGCGTCGATCATATCGGCCATTCCTCCTGACGCCATGCGGCGTCCCAGAATTTGTACTCGTAACGGGCGGAGGTTCGAAATAACGTTCGGTAGCGTTCTCGATCCTGTTCCGTGGCCTGTTCGGCGACCCGGTCCATCAGATCGCGGCACCATCCGGCAAGTTCCGTAAATTCATCACCGGCGTAGGTTTCGATCCACTCTGCATATAGCTCGTGTTCCGGGGTCCCCCGGTCCTGCAACCGGCGTCCCGTTTCATTAAACCCCCACATACAGGGGAGCAGCGCGGCGACGGCCTCCCCGAACGTACCGGTTGCGGCGGTTCGCACCAGAAAATCAGTGTAAGCCCGCGTGGTCGGCGAGGGCTCCGTCGCCTCAAGTTCCTCCTCCGAAATCCCGAACTTCGCGGCGTATCCCCGGTGCAGGTCCATTTCCGTGTTGATCGTTTCGTCCAGAAGTTCGGCAAACGTGCCCATCCGATCCAGGTCCGGCGCGGACGACGCCGCCAGCGCGAACACCCGGCTGTATTCGATCAGGTATACGTAATCCTGGCGAACCCAGTACCGAAACGGCTCCTCGTCCAGTGTCCCCCTGCCGAGTTGATCGACCATCGGATGCGCCAGAATCTCCTCCCAGAACCCGTCCGCCTCCTCCGAAATCCGTTTCGTGAACTGCATCTCGAGCGCCTCCTGATGTTGAGAACAACGTGTGATCCGAACATGGCACGTTCATATTTTACGGTCTGTGGCCGTTGTGGAAAAGCCTCCCAGTCGTGATCCGGTGGCCCTTCGCTTCCAGTAATTGAATCCTCAGGTGACCGCCCGTAAGAGCCGAGAGTACCATCCGTACGGGGATGATCTGTGGTGTCCGATGATGTCGAGGTCATATGAATTCCATCTTACGCTTCCGTACAATACATGTGTGGCACGTTTGTGCTGCAGTGGATGAAGTTGTTCATGCGTAATTTCCGAAACGACGACATGTGGTCCGACGCGGAACAGGCGACATACGTCCAATTGGCCACCGGTGTTTTCGGCGTGTTTCTGCTCCTGTGGCCGGCCGGGATCGCCGAATCGAACGACCCGGATCGGCGGAAGCTTCCTACGGCGATCGTTCCGGGCAACGAACGGGCGTTTTCCGGGCCCGGTTTGTCTGCACCGGCGCAAAACCCGTCCGCTTCGACCGACGCGGAGGAAGCGTCCGCCGCAAATCGAAGCGATTCGGAAACACGTCTTCAGAGGTCCATTTTCCTTTATGGTGGTCTCTGGGGAGACAATCGTTTCGTGGAACTGCTGTCCGGAGCAACCGAGATCGAGGACTCCTACATCTGGGTGGTGGGTCTCAGCCGGCAACTTGATCGGTTGTACGAACACCTGCTGCTGGAAGGTGAAGTAAACGTCGGTCTGCACTCCGGTCTGCAGGAGCACCTTGAGTTCAATGTGAGCCCGGTGCTCCGATGGACGGCGCTCCCATGGGATCCGCTGGTCAACTCGTCCATCGCGTACGGACTCGGACTGTCGTTCGCCACCGACAAACCGGAGGTGGAAACGGTCGAGGACAAGGAGGCATCCCGGTTTCTGTTTTTCATGGTCGGCGAAGTGACGTTTGAGCTTACCTCCACCGGGTCAACCGCCTGGGAGACGTTTGTACGGATTCACCACCGTTCCGGTGGATTCGAAACGATTATCGACGCGGAAGGATCAAACTTCCTTTCGCTCGGCCTGCGGTATCGGTTTTGACGGGTCCGAAAAAACCGGTTTTCCACCAACCACGATTCAGGAAGTGGCTTACGGTTTCGTCCGTTAAGTGGTACACTTACAAGTAGAAGCGGTATCTTCACCGGACCACCGCCCCCCTGGTCTACACCGCTTCCATCCGTCCGGAAGCTGACCTCATCGCGAATTAAATTATCTGTCATGTCCCGTCTTGTCGTCCGTTCCGTTTCAAAGACATACACGCAGGGAGGCGAAACCCTGTCCGTGCTGAAATCCGTCTCCTTTGAGGTATCCCCCGGGGAGATCGTCAGTGTCACCGGGAAAAGCGGCAGCGGAAAAACCACGCTTCTGGACATTATCGGGGGTATTCAACGTCCGGATTCCGGCACGGTTTCCATCAACGGCGAGCGGATCACGGACCGGTCCGAGTCGGAACGCACGTTATTCCGCCGTCGGCATATCGGCATGGTCTTTCAGTTTTTTAACTTAATACCGACCCTGACGGCACGGGAGAACGTACAGTTCCCGCTTCAGCTGAATGGCCTGAGCGACGACGAACGCGTGGAGCGACTGCTGGAGGAACTCGGTATGTCGCATCGTGCGGAGGCGTTTCCGCACACCCTTTCGGGAGGGGAGCAGCAGCGAATTGCCATCGCACGAGCACTCGTGCATTCCCCGGACGTCGTCCTCGCGGACGAGCCCACCGGTAACCTGGATCACGATCATTCGGAAACCGTTCTTGACGCATTCCGGGACCTGTGCAAGCGCGAAGACGTGGCGCTTGTGATGGGGACCCACGCCGAGACGTGTGCCTCCTACAGCGATCGGGTCCTGAATCTGCGGCAGGGTGCACTCCAATGAACGGCTCACAGGTCCTCCGGATGCTATGGCGGGACGTACGCTTCCATCCCCTCCTGTGGGGTCTCTCCCTGTTCGGGGTCGCCATGGGGGTCGGGGGATGGCTCGGCATGGAGGGGGCCACGGGACGTGCCGAATCCGCCTTCAAATCTTCCCTCAACGCCACGTTCGGAAACGCCACCCACGTGGTCGAAAGCCGCACGGGACCGCTTTCATCCTCCAGTTTTTTTCGGCTCGCACAGTCGTTTTCCGGTCCCCTGACGCCGGTTCTTGAATCATACGGACGAATCGAGGAGGCCGCGGACGACGAAAATGCCCCGTACCTGCGCGTGATTGGCATGGACGCCCTGAGTTACGGTCAGTTTCAGACCGGTATTCGCCGTTCGAACGTGCCGTTCGATCAGTTTCTTGCCGGGAAACCGGTGGTGGTTCTCTCACGTGATATGCAGTCCCGGTTCGACAACAACGATCAAATCATGCTCACGATGAACGGTGTCCGCCGATCTCTTACCGTCATCGGCTTCCTGAAGGACCGGACCCGCCGGCGAACCATTCTGATGGACGTCGGTCTGATGCAGACGGAGTTCAATTTCCGGAACGAACTGACGCGGGTGTTGTTCCGTCAGGAAGGTGAACGGCTCGAGGAATCCGTTGAACAGAACCTGGGGAAAGAGGCGGTGCTTTTTCCAACGGGGCGCCGGACCCGTTCCGTGCGTTCCATGCTGAGTTCCTTCCAGTGGAACCTCCGTGCCCTGTCCTTCCTGGCCCTTTTCGTGGGAGGGTTTCTCGTGTACAGCACCATGTACCTGTACGCCTCACGGCAGACGGGCATGATATCGCTGCTGAAAACCATGGGCACGTCCGACCGGTCCATCTGTGCCCTGCTGTTTGGCGGCCTTGGATTGCTCGGCGTGGTGGGCTCGACGCTGGGACTGGTGATCGGTGTTCTTCTCAGCGGCCCGATGAGCACCCTTGTGCAGGGCACGGTCAATCGCCTGTACGTACCCCTGTTCTCCACGGGACAGGGCATTTCGTTCAGTCGATTGCTTGCCGGGTTTTTCCTGGGGCTGACGATGACGTTCGTGGGCGGGTTCAAACCGGTCTGGGATCGACTGGGGGTTCCTCCCCGTGCCTGGCAGCGAGACCGGACCTCGGGAAACTCCGCGCCGTCGCGCACGAAGTTACTGGCACTGATCGGGGGGATCGCATGGATTGCAGCGGCCGGCCTGCTCCTGTCCGTTGAACATATCGTCGCCGGTTTCGCCAGCTGTTTTTTGATCGCCGCCGGAGGGAGCCTCATCAGCCCCCTTGCGCTGAACCTGATCTCGCGGCTCCCCACCGCAGGATTGTGGTCCCGGATGGTCACCCGGAACATCCGGTTTTACGGGGCACGGACGTCGGTCATGGTTGCCGTGCTCGTTGCGGCGTTTTCCCTGGTCTTTTCCGTGTCGTTCATGGTGGACAGCTTTCGTGATTCGGTGAACCAGTGGATTCACAGCGTGGTCCAGGCCGATCACTATGTCCGTTCCGTGCCCGAGGGAACCGTGCGCGAGAGCGTCCCCCTGAAGGACGAATTCCTGAAGAAGCTGCGCCGGCTGGACGGGGTATCCGCCGTGGGTGTGCTTGCCGAAAAAACCGTCCTGACCGCGGACGGCAAACCGCTGACGATTCGCGGCATTCAACCGGACGTGCTCAGGGGACGGCTTGATTTTCAGTTCAATCGGACGGCGGACGATCCGTGGCAGCTTCTTTCCAGCGGACGGATCTGGCTGTCCGAACCCGGTGCCTTCCGACTCAATCGGTCCGTGGACGACGCACTGCAGGTTCCGATCTCCGGGGGGGCATCCCGATCCCTCCGCATCGGAGCGATCTTCAACGATTACAGCACGGAGTGGGCGGTGGCGTACATGGACCTCTCCCTGATGTCCTCCCTGTACGATGACGTAACCGTGTCCAGCGCGGCGATATTCACGGAAGGAGCGGACGTCCGAGCCCGGATCGCCGATCTCGCCGATACCCACGGGTACTTCCTGGAGTCAAACGATCGGATCAAGCAGGAAGCCATGGCTGAATTCGACCGCACGTTCGCCGTGACGGACGTGATGGAAATCGTGGCGAGCCTCGTGGCGGGCATCGGTCTGCTGATCCTGCTGATTTCCTTCACGCAATCACGTGCCTGGATTTTCGGACGCATGTCAGCCGCCGGTGCGTCCCGCACGCAGCTCACCGGACTGATCGCCGGGGAATCCGCGATGATTACGTTCGTTGCGTTTCTCGTATCGATTCCGACCGGGCTTTACCTGTCGTACGTGCTGCTGCGGGTGATCAACCGGCAGTCGTTCGGGTGGCTAATCCCGTTCCAGGTGCGCGTCGCACCGGTCGGAACCGTGTTTCTGCTGCTTCTGCTCACGCTGTCTGTCGCACTGATCTATCCCGTCTATAAACTGCTCACCGTGTCGCTCAGTGATCTTCTTGCGGAGGGTCGATCATGAAACGCAGGTATCGTTTCGTCCCCGTAATCCTTCTGATGTTGCTGTACGTCTGCTGCACGTTTCACGCACTGCATGCTGAGGAGCCGGATCCGTTCCCTTCGGTGACACGGGACTACGACTGGTCGTTTCCGGCGGACCACGGGGCCCATCCGTCCTACCGGACGGAGTGGTGGTACTTCTCGGGCATTGTTTCCTCGGACGACCATGAATTTGGATTTCAGTTTACGGTGTTCCGGCAGCGAACGAAGCAACAGCCCCGTGCCGGGTCGGACTGGTTCACCAATCAGGTGTACCTTGGACACATGGCCGTGTCCGATCTCCGGAACGAAACCCATCACGCCACGACCCAGGTTGCCCGGGGCCATCTCGAGCTTGGGTTTTCGCCGGATACCATGCCGGGAACCATCCGCGTGCGAAACTGGACCTGCTCGTTTGAGGAGGGCTGGCGAATCAAAGCGAGAAAGAACGGGATCGAACTCAACATGACGCTTGACCCCGACCGGCCTGTTCTGTTCCAGGGACCGAACGGATATTCCGTGAAAGGACCCGGGGACGGGCAGGCGTCCCTGTATTACAGTCAAACCCGGCTTCGCACGTCCGGCACCCTGACCCTTGAGAACAGCACGCATGAGGTGAGCGGCCGGACCTGGTTCGATCACGAATTCGGCAGCAGTCAGCTCAGCGAGAACCAGGAGGGGTGGGACTGGATCAGCCTGCGACTGTCCGACGGGTCCGACCTGATGGTCTACCGGCTACGGGAAACGGGGGGACAGGTAAGCCCGCAGAGCTCCGCCACCCTCCGGCACCCGGACGGAAGCGTCACGTACCTGAAACAGGCGGACTGGAACATGACCCCCCGGGCATACTGGACCTCCCCGGAAACGGGCGCACGTTATCCGGTACGCTGGCGGTTCACCGGCAGGGGAAGCGACATCGACCTGATCGTCGACCGGCGCTTCGACCGGCAGGAAATGGTGCTGGAGGGAGGCCTCACGGCGCCGTACTGGGAGGGGGTCGTTCGGGCGACGGGAACACGGGACGGATCCTCCGTGACCGGCCGGGGGTTCCTGGAAATGACGGGTTACGTGGAATCCCTTGACGGGGCGTTTTAACGCTCTCGATCTGGCCCGGATACGTCATGGCGAACGCTCCGGATGTGATAATACTCAGTTTTCGAAATAATTGATCCGCAAAGGCGGTGATAGAAGGGACACAGTTTATGAAATAAAACAGAAAGGGGCAGATTCTGTCCGATGGTTGTTTTCGAAAGGTTTTCTGAAGGAAGTCACCTGCACAATACCCCTTTCTCGCGCCATCCCCTGTACCAAACGGCAAGTCGTTTCCGTTTCCCCCGAACCCGAATCAACCCTCATTTTCCTCTTCGGATTGACGCTCCATCTCACGCCGGCGCATCGGCATGCGGTCGATCTGCTCGAAAATTTTCTGTATGTCCACCGGTCCCGTCGTTCGTCGCTTCACACCGGTGTCCTTCCCCACGAGAAGCACGGCGAACGAATCGGGGTGCACGTCGTATTGACGGCGCAGCTGTTCGGCCTCCGCCGGTTGCAGTTTCCGGTTTCCGGCTTTTGAACGCCCGTCGGTAGCGAACACACGAATCAGCACCATGTCCCGTTTCCGGAAGCCTTCCCTCGACCGTTCCACCATCTTCTTTTGTTCACGATATCGGTCGTCCTCCGGAGACGGGGCAAAAATCAGCAAGGGCCGGTTTTTCCATGCGTACCGTTCCATAGAAAATCCCTCCGTTTTTTCCGTCTGCTCCGTCCTCGTCCTGGTTTCATTACGTTTCTCCTGCTCCACGTCCCGTTCAGGCGTGTGATTTTCACAGGCAAACTGCAACGAAAGAACACCCGAAATGAACAGCAGAAGAATCCAGTATCGAATCATTTTCCTCATGAACAAGAAATTTTGTCCTGCTCTGAACGAACCGTTATTATTCCCCAGATCTTGCGTCGATTCCAGCCACTTCGGACGTTCTTTCAACCGCCCGCTTACTTCAGGAGGTGCGGAACATTGAATCGGCCCGCCTCTTCAGATATCTTAACCTCCTTCCATCCTAACGAATTCATTCGTCCGTCATGAAACAGCGCACTCGAGTCACGGTACTTCTCGACCGTACAACGCGTCCCCCATTTCTGGTCGACTCTCTTGCACACGTCTGATACGAACCTGCTCCCGTCGTCCGTTCTGTTGCTGATGATCATTGCGGTGCCGGGCCTGCTGACCACCGCCTGTTCCCGCGATCAATCGAACGAATCAACCGGTCCCGAGTTCGTCGGTCGGGACACCTGTGCCGGCTGTCACCAGCAACAGATGAAGGCGTACGAGAACTCCCATCATGACCTCGCCATGGAGGAGGCCACGGAGGAAACAGTCCGGGCTCCGTTTGACGGGGAAACTTTTTCGAAAGGGGACGTGGAGTATACGTTTCTCCGGGAGGAAAATGAATTTTACGTGAAGGTCACAGGGCCGGACGACGAGCCCGCCGAGCGGTTTGAGGTCCCGTACACCTTCGGGGTCACGCCCCTTCAACAGTACCTGCTTGACTTTCCGAAAGGAAGGTTGCAGGCGTTGTCGATCGCGTGGAATTCCCGGGAAAACGAGTGGTTCAGCCTGTATCCGGACCGCTCGATTGGCCGGGACGACTGGCTTCACTGGACCAATCAGAGTCAGAACTGGAACTCCACCTGCGCCTCCTGTCATTCCACGAATTACCGGAAGAACTACGATCCCGAAAAAGACGCGTACCGGCCGAAATGGTCGGAGATCGACGTCAGCTGCGAAGCGTGTCACGGCCCCGGCTCGAAACACGTAAATTGGGCTAAGAACCGGGAGGATAGCACGAGCCAGACCCCTGAAACCGATGAATCCGATCCGTCCTCGTCGTATGGGTTGTCCGTGAATTTTACCTCGGGAAACGTGTCCTTTCGCACCGGTCCGGACGGCGTGCCGGAACGGGTGAACCCGGACCGGTCCGTCCCGGACACCCAGCTGACGGAATGCGGACGCTGTCATGGACGTCGTTCCCGGCTCTCCCGAAAACACCGTCACGGGGAGCGGTTTCTCGATCATTTTTCGCCGAGTTTGCTTGAGGAAGGACTATACCATCCGGACGGCCAGGTCAAGGAAGAAGTGTACGTGTACGGGTCGTTCCGGCAGAGCAGGATGTATGAGAAAGGCGTTCGCTGCACCCACTGTCACGAACCACACAGTGGCGAGCTAAAACTGGACGGGAATCAGGTCTGCACGCAGTGTCACGGAGCGGACACCTACGATACCCCGGAACATCACCACCATCCACCGTCCAGTTCCGGTGCCTCCTGCGTGAACTGTCACATGACGGAAAAGACGTTCATGCAGGTGGACCCCCGTCGCGACCACAAGTTCCACGTGCCTCAGCCGGCTGTTTCCGACCGAATCGGTGCGCCCGACGCCTGCACGTCCTGTCACGAAAAGAAAACGTCCGACTGGGCGGCTCGACAAGTTCAAAACTGGACCGATGACGAATCCACCCCCTCGTACGGACCCATGTTCTACGACGCATGGGAGGGGGATCCGGACGCCCTGTCGGAGCTCCGCTCTTTTCTTAACGATGCCGAGCAACCCGATTTTCTGCGCGCCAGCGCTGCAAGTGCCCTTACCCGATATCCGACGACGGAACTTCGGGATCCGGCACGGGAGCTGTTTGACGCGTCGGATCCACTGCTGCGGCGCTCGGCCGTCCAGCTTTACTCCGCCGGTCAAACGGAGCAATCGTCGCCCGCTCCCGACCCGCTGCTTCCGCTGCTGGAAGACCCGGTCCGGGGGGTCCGGTTCGCCGCCGCTCGATCGCTGTCCACCATGGAGACGTCGGATCCAACCGAGAAACAGAAGGATCGAATCAAAGATATAACGGATGAGATCGAGCGGGTGCTGCTGGCGAACCAGGATTCCCGCGGGGGTCTGTTTTCCCTCGGACAGTATTACATGCAACAGGACCGGCCCAAACAGGCCATCACGTATTTTCGGCGGGCCATCGAAATGGATGACCGTTTTCTCGACGCACGAACCGCTCTCGCCCGTCTGCTCGCCCGGGAGGAACAACCCGAAGAAGCCGCGGAGGTTCTGCAGCCGGCCACGAAATTTCGCCAGCCACCGAACATGTCCGAGGAAATCTGGAACCGGGCCATGGGGCAGCTGCATTACCAGCTCGGACTGCTTCACGCCGGACCGCTCGAAAACCGGTCCCGTGCTCGAGATCACCTGGAACGGGCGGTGCGATACGCCCCGGATAACGCCCGTGCACACTACAACCTCGGTCTCCTGTACAGTCAACTTGGAAAGGTGGAGCAGGCCGACCGTACTTTGCAGCAGGCCGTCGAACTGCAGCCGAATAACCCTGAGCACCTGTATGCACTCGTGACCATCCACCGGGATCACGGGAACATGGACAAAGCCGTGAAATACGCCCGCACCCTGAAAAACAGATTTCCGGACAACCGCCGCTTCCAGCGCATCTACCGGATCATGAAACGACAGGCGGAGTGATGTATAACACGTCTATTAACGAATCTTTCACTCGTCGAAACGTTCGTTTTTTCTAAAGGTTTCTTTCCGTAACTCCTGATTCTCATGACCGACCGGCATGAACGCAACCTTGCCCTGGGAATTGACATCGGGGGCACGAAAATCGCCATCATTGTCATGACGGCCGACGGAAACGTGTTACAGCGACGCCGTCGTCCCACAAGTAAAGAGGGCGGAGTACACGGTATCGTTGATGACGTTGTGAACTGTGTGCAGGAGGAGTTTGCCGACTACCTGCCGTCGGTCCACTCCGCCGGGATCGGTGTGGCCGGCATCGTCGGACGGCAGGGCGGAACCCTGTTTTCCGCGCCGAACCTCGACCTCTTCGACGTGCCGCTCGGGTCCCGGATATCGGAACGTCTGAACCGGCCGGCCCAACTCCTCAACGACGTGGATGCCGCCACCTATGGGGAATGGATGTTTGGGGCCGCCAGCGACGTCAACACCACCATCGGTGTTTTTCTTGGAACCGGTGTGGGTGGAAGCATCATTACCGACGGTCGAATCCTCGAAGGCACGGATTGTTCCGCCGGTGAAATCGGCCACATGCCCATCGTGGCGGGCGGTCGAACATGCAGCTGCGGCAACACGGGCTGTATGGAAGCGTATGCCGGGGGATGGGCGATCGCCGAGCGTGCGCGTGAGCGTGCCGAAGCGGAACCGGAACGCGGGGAACTCATGATCGAACTGGCCGGATCACGCGAGGAAATCACCGCAAGAACCGTTTCCACGGCACTTTCCCGGGGAGACGAACTCGCCCGTGAACTCATGTCGGAAACCGAAGACCTCCTGGGAAGCTGGGCGTCCGGACTGGTGAACGTGTTCAACCCGGATCGAATGGTCCTCGGGGGCAGTGTGGGCGAAGGATTTCCTCAATTCGGAAACGCAATTGAACAATACGTGAACGCACACTCATTTGACGTATACACCGACCACTTCGACGTTCGAACCGCCGAACTGGGGGACGGCGCCGTCGCCGTTGGGGCCGCCGCCAGGACGCTAAAACAGACCGTGGAACCGGAATAATCAATAATCATTCCGTCGACAACACGGATCACGCCTCTTCGAATCGCAACCTTCTCCTCGTCCCGTTTCGCTCCTGTTCCCTCCATCACATCCGATTCGGCTAAAACCCACGCCGGAATGTGATACACTCCGTATGTTCCGTTTCAGTTTGCAAGGTCGTCCATGATGCGTTCACGTCACGTCCTTGATCGTCGACTCCGGTTTCATCCAGATAACTCCGATGAGTTCCAATCAGTCTATGTGCCATAATCAAGCGTACCCGGCCGAGTCCGGGCAGACCCTTCCGTTGACTCTGCGACTGCTGTGCCATCTCACCGCTGCTGTCCTGTTGTTCGTACCGGTTGCCTGTCAAACCAGCCATCCCGAGGCGAAACAACAGTTCAAAGAAGGGAAGAAACTGATGAAGGAGGGGAAAACGGACGAAGCGCTCGCCCGATTCAATCAGGCCATAGAGAAACATCCGGAGTTTGCTGAGCCGTATTACCGGAAAGGACGGATCCTGCTCGACCGTGGAAAAACCCAGGAGGCTCTGGACCTGTTTGGAAAAGCCGTAAAATACGATCAGAACCTGGCGGGCGCTTATTTCGAACGCGGAAAAATTTACCGTGAACGGGACCGATTTCGCCGGGCGATTAACGAATTCGACCAGGTGCTGCGCGTGGATCCGGAGCACAAACAGGCACGCCTGCTACGGGGAAAACTCCTGTTAAAACTGGGAAACGTACAGCGAGCTATCGCCGATTTCGACCACCTGATCGACAATGATCCCACATTCGCCGAGGCGTACGAGAGGCGGGGCCGGGCCAAGATCCGGCTCAGGAGTTTCGACGAGGGCATCGAAGATTTCAACGCCGCCCTGAAACACAATCCGGACTTCGGACGGGCGTATCTTAGCCGGGGCATTGCTCAAAACAAGAAAGGCAATCAGGAAAACGCCCTGGACGATTTCACGCAGGCCATCAAGAAAGACCCGGACCTCACGGAGGCGTTCATGAACCGGGCAAAACTGTACTTTCAACAGGAATCCTACAAAAAAGCAATAAAGGACTTCACCAACGTGCTGAACGATGAGAAGTCAAATACGCAGGCCCGGTTTTACCGGGGCCTTGCTCGAATGCAGACCGGGAAGTTCGAAGCCTCCCTCGAGGACCTGAACAGCACGCTCAAAACCAATCCGGAATTCACACGGGCCCGGCTCTACCGCGGCACGCTGCATCAGCAACTCGGCAATTACAAGAAAGCGGTTAACGATCTCACCCAGATCCTCGACAAGAACCCGGAGAACCAGACCGCTCTCCTCAAGCGTGCGATTGCCTACGCCCGGCAGGGGAAAAACGAGAAAGCAATCTCGGACCTGAACACCCTGATCGAACTCGATACTGAAAACGCCTCCGCCTACAACCAGCGCGGCGTGATACGCGTCAATCAGGGAAACCTCGACAAAGGAATGTCCGACTTCACGAAGGCCATCGAAAAGGACCCGGAACTTGTGGATGCCTACACGAACCGGGGGAGCCTGTATCTGCGCCGGGAGAAGATGGAGAAGGCGATTTCGGATTACTCAAAAGCCATCGAGCACAGCGAGCAGAACCCGAAAGCACGCTTCTACCGGGCAAAAGCGCGTGTGGACACGGGAGACGTCGACGGCGCCGTCGAGGACCTCAAAAAAGCGGTGGAGACCAACCCGAACTTCGGCCAGGCACATTCCCTGCTGGCAAAGATTTACTCACGCACCGGACAAACCGATAAAGCGATTACGCATTACGAAAAATCGGTGCAGCAGAACGAGAAAAACGCCACCGATTACCTGCAGCTTGCGTCGTTAAAAATGGAGAAAGGAGACACCGGTGCTGCAATCAAGGACTTCAATAAGGTGCTTGAGAAAGAGCCGGAAAACCTTCGTGCACTGCTCCTGCGGGGGAAGGCCTACCTCCGGCGGAACGAATCGGATCAGGCGATCGAGGACTTTACGGAAGCGACTCAACTGAAGTCGTCCGATGCCCGGGCGTTTTACCTCCGGGGCATGGCAAAATTGCAGAAGGGACAGCCCGACAAGGCTCGGTCGGACTTCACGAAGGCCATCGAGCAGAATTCCTCGTTCAAACAGGCGTACGACCGCCGTGCACAGATACACCTTCGGACCGGGAACGTTAAGAAAGCCATTGAGGACCTCTCACAGGTGATCGAAATTGACGGGAAGGACGCGGACGCGTATCTGACCCGTGGAAAGCTTCGATATCGCATCGGAAACACGGAGGAGGCCCTCTCGGACCTGACACGAGCTCTCGAACACGGGGCGGATCGTGCGGAGACCTTTCTCCTGCGGGGGAAAATCAGGCGACAGCTGGGCAAACAGGACGACGCCCTGTCCGATTTCAGCCGTGCCATCAAGGCGGATTCCGGAGCGGTGGACGCCTACTTTCAGCGGGGTCGGGTTTATATGGAAAAGGGCGAGATGGAAAACGCTATATCGGATTTTTCAGGCGTGCTCGAATCAAATCCGGACCATGAGAAGGCACTATTCAACCGGGGGTTGGCGCGGAAAGCGACGGGAAACCTGTCGGGCGCACTGTCCGATTTTCGGAAAATTGTCGACAAAAACCACGACCGGAAACAGGCCCACTACCAGATCGGACAGATCCACGCCCGTAACGGGGACCTGCAAAAAGCGATCGAGGCCTACACGGAGGCCATCGAGCTCGACAGCGGGTACGCGGCCGCATACCATCATCGCGGTGTACTCCGGGAGAAAACAGGAAATATCAGTGGGGCCACCGACGACCTGTCAAAAGCCGCACAGCTCAACCCGGAGGACCCGAACATTCATTTGAACCTCGGGGCGGTGAAGGCGAAGTCGAAACAGTTCTCCGACGCCCTCTCACACCTGCGTACGGCCCTGCAGAAAGCCCCGGACGACTGGCGGAAGCGTGATGAGGCAAGCGAGATGATCGAGAAGATCCGCCAGAACAACCAACCGTAACACGTCCGTCGTACGTTCTCCCTGCCGATGGGACTGCACCACCGTACGACCGCCCGTCCCGGAAATCTTTTCCGTTTCAAAGGGCTCTCCGCCGGTTCGCGGATGCCGTTCGAAACCGCTCCCGCAACGTCTTAAGATAAGCTGAAGAAATCTTCCGTCCGGTCCCCAGCGGAACGCCATCCTGCATTATCCATCATGATCTATATTCTCCTGTATCTGCTGCTTGCAGCTGTATCCACCGGGGTCCTCTGGTGGGGCAGCGATCGGATGGAACAGGCGAGCGAACATCTATCACGCTATTTCGAGCTCCCGGGGGTGGTCCAGGGGGCCGTTGTCGTCGCGCTGGGTTCCAGCTTTCCCGAATTTTCCACCGTCCTGGTATCCACCCTCTATCATCACTCGTTTGAACTGGGGGTCTCCGCCATCGTGGGCTCCGCCATCTTTAACATCCTGTTCATCCCCGCCCTGTCAAGTTTCAGTGCGTCGGATCGAATGGGGTCCAGCCGGAGCCTCGTTTACAAGGAAGCACAGTTCTACATCATCTCCGTCGCCGCTCTTCTGCTCATGTTCTGCCTGGCGGTCATTTATTACCCGGTGGACGAACCGGGCGTGATCATCCGCGGGGAAATCACGCGGATCCTCGCTCTCATCCCGGTCCTGCTGTACGGCCTGTACGTGTTTGTTCAGTACAAGGACACGATGGATCACACGGAACCGGGCGGGCCGGAGCCCTCCAGCGTCAACCCCGGGCTGCAATGCTGGTACCTCGTGATCAGCCTGGTGGTCATTCTGATCGGCGTGGAAGGCCTGATTCGCTCCGCGCTGGCCTTCGGACATCATTTTGACGCGCCCTCCTGGTTATGGGGCGTCACGATTATTGCGGCCGGAACCAGTATTCCCGACCTGTTCATCAGCATTCGCGCCGCTCAGCAGGACCGCGCTCTCACCAGCATGGCCAACGTGTTTGGAAGCAACATTTTTGACCTCCTGATCTGTATTCCCACCGGCGTCCTGGTCGCGGGACCGTCCGAGATCAATTTTACGATTGCCGCTCCCCTGATGGGAATTCTGATCTTCGCCACGGTGGTGCTGTTCACCTTTCTCCGAACGAACATGACCCTGAGTTCGTCGGAATCCTGGATTCTGCTGCTGATCTACCTGATTTTTGTCCTGTGGATGAGCCTGGAATCGTTCGGCGTGTTCAACCTGATTCGAGGCCTGCCCCCTGCTTCCTGACGCAGCCTTCTCGCCTTCCCCCTGCCGTGGTTACAGACGAGCCCGGGAACCTTCCGGACACCGGACGTATAATATACCATGCCGGCAACACAGCTGACATGAACACCATGGAACGAGCCCCGGCCGTGGATCATCCGTGCACCGGCCGTCGGCGTGTGCTGGTCGGTAGCGGAGAAATCGAGTTGAACGGTGGTTATTCGTCCTGTTCGAGAACACGGAGGTCGACCCCTGCACGCCGGAAGTCCTCCCGGATGCCCTCCGCCAGTTCCGAAACGGACCCGTCCGGACCGGGGATGTCCTCCGGCAGATCCACGTTGTAGGTTTCCACCAGTTCGAGGATCACCTGTCTCAGGTGGGAATCGACCCGGTCACAGAGCGACTCGATTTGATCGGCCGTGTCGTCGTCGAAAACCTCCAGCTGGGACACGCGATTTAACATCAGGGACCGCAGCTGAATCTGCGCGTACGCGTACTTAAATAAAGAAATGAAATGATACCCGACCATTTCCTTTCGCTGTTCGAACGCCAGGCGCCGCACGTCCTCATCCCGTTTCAGGTACATCAGGACCGTCTCCAGCTGCGCTAACTTCTGCAGTTCCTCCCGGACGACAGGCTTCAAAAACTGTCCCGGCTTCGGTGCCTCGTTCTCCCCCGGCAATTGATCCCTCAGAGTCGTGAGGGTCTCAATAATCGACTGCGCCGCGGCGATCGATCCGCCGGTACGGTTTCCAGCGATGACGCGCAGGTCCTGAGAAACCTCCATGTCCTGTGCTTTGAGCTGTTTGATCATGACCCGCGCAATGACCTGCGGAAGGGTCCCCAGCCCCTCCCGGGCCCGTTTCCTGATGCTCGGATAGTAGTGCGCTCCGTGTGACTCCACCGAACGCAGGCGCTCCCTCAGTGTCTGACATCCCTCGTACAATGCACGAAAGGCATCGATTAACCGGCGGTTCCCCGGTTCACGGTCGGACAGGTATGGTTCCACCTCCCCCCATTGATCGATGACCGCTGTGAGGTTGGACCGCAACTGGCGCGCGTAGGATTGTCGGGACGTGTCGATCGCCGACGCGGAGGAGGGCAGTCCGGCGAGCGTTGCAAAATCCCAGAGTTCGCCATTGATAAACTGTTCAAAACGGGCATTGTCGGCGGGCCCGTACTCCTCGAGCGGATAGAGGAAACCGGTGGGAAACGAGGGAAGCGACGCCCCCGGACCCTCCGTGATCCGGCAGCGTAGCACGTACACGCCCGGTGCGTATTTTCTTTGCTCCGTTGCGGGCAGGGCCCGGACCTCCAGCGTCCCCTGCTCATTCGTCTGGCCGCTCACGGTGCCAATGGTTTCCCCGTCGAACTGCACCCGGCACTCACAGTTCTGGTTCGGGAACAACCGTCCGAGGTTTGCCGTGAACGTCAACCGTTTTTCGGGTCCCTCCGGTTGCGTGTCCTGTGGTTGTTCCGCTTCCTCCGTCGATTCCTGTCTCTCGGACGAACGACGGCGCTGCTGTACTGCTGCTGTGGATTCTTCCGAGCCGGCCTCTTCTTTCTTAAGTGCCCGCTGATCCAGTCGTGACGTTTCCTGATCCGAGCCGTAAAAAGCATAAATGATCCCGGCCGCGCACACGATCAGAACCACCGTCACCACGATCGGACCGGGGTCTCCGAGCTGATACTGCCACTGTTGCGCACGGTCCCGCCGGTCCATCGCCGCCGAGAGCACGTCACTCTCGGACGCGGGGTGGAGAATGCCCTGATCACGGAGAACGGATTGAACCGGTGACGTACCGGACGTTTCCGAATCCAGTTCCTTTGCCGCCTGAACGAGGTCCGGAATCTGTGCCCGTCGTATCCGGCCACGATCCACGAGTTCCTCCAGCGCATACCGGTCCAGTTCCGAGACGACGGAGGACCGCTTCACGTTCCCCGACTGCTCCTGCCCCTCCGTCCCCGCGGAAGCCACCGTCTCCATGGTCTCCTCCCCCGGGTCCTCAATCTCATCGATGAACCCTTCCCCCTCGTCCTCCTCGTCAAACTGCAGTTCGCCCGGCGAAACCACACCCTGTTCAACGAGCACCTCGCCCTCGGTTTTGCTGACGTCATGCTCCTTCAGCAGCCGCATGGCCTTTCGGACCTGCTGTAGCGTCTCGTCCGTGATCACGCCTTCTTCCTTCGCCCGTTCCCCCAGCCCCTCCTGCGTCAGGAACGGGTGCTCAAAACGGGCCGGCATCAGGGCCTTCCCTCGATCGGTTTTCTCCTCGATCAGCGTGCGAAGGGAATTCAGGTCCGATCGGGACAGGTCCCCTCCCTGCAGAAGCAGATCCACGATGGAAACGTTCACCCCTTCCTCCCGGAGCGAGGACTGCAGGGTCCGAACCTCCTCGACCTGCTCCTGCGAGACGAGGTCCGTATTCAGCAGGAGTTTGGCCAGGAGCGCGTCTTCCTCTTCCGAAATTTCTGACATCTACGTCCCTCGATCAACCAGAGAACGGTGAATAACGTCCGGATTGGTTTTGACCACACACGCAAATCATTCCAATCCTCACATCGGAACAACCCATGCAACGTTTTTGCCGGGACGCCGCCGATACGAACCGGGATCGAAACGAGCTCGACGGTGTCCCGAACGCAGGGGTCAATCACTCGTTCAACATACCATGACCAACCATCAGGGTCAAGATTAATGGTTTCCATCCGTTCCCGCACGGCACGGACCCGGGTCACTGCTCGGAAGAACGTCGTCTTTAAGAAAGACTGCAGGTTTAAAGACGATTTGTAATTACTCACCTATTTGTGAAGAACCCGGGAGCACCGGCATCCCTGCCGGCAAAATAAAATAGAAATCTTTTTTCGGAACAAATAGGTGAGTAATTACGCCGATTTTACGTCCAGTGCGTCGTCTTCCCCGTTTTTTCCCGCCAGGTAGTCCAATCGAATGCGACCGTTTGGAGTCACAATGTCCGGCCGGTCCTCTTATATGAAAAACCCAGCTCGTCAAGCACCTGATTTGATCGATATTTCTCCCCGTTTTTCATCGAATTCTACTTGTAAGATCATTTTATGTGTCACCCAGTATTTTACGAGTTGATTATTTCGAGTTCTTCACGCCATCTGCCGGCCGGAATCTCCGTTTTCCTGCACAAATCACCGAAATTAAAATTTCCTCTCAAATCGCAACCGGTCGAAAATGCCGGGGAAATACCGGGAACGAAAGCTCCCGGCTTTCGAAAAAACCGAAGGAAAATACCCGTTCTTCATCAGCTCCAAGTACACGATCCGGCACCTTATCGACCGAATACACGATGATACAATCCGTGACCCGTCAATCCGTCCAACATCCGTGTAATCCGTGAACAGATATCTTCTTTATTATGCATTTCTCTGCACCTTTGCGTCTCCGCGTTTCTATCCATCTTTTTGTTTTTGACGCACTCGAATGCTGTAGAAACATCGGAGCGGAGTGCAACAGAAACTGGACCTTCCATCGAAGGAATCTACAAAAGACTTAGCGACCCATCCGTCATACAAACGAAAGAGACCATACATGTGTGGTACGGTACATACCAGCTTTGCGTTTATCGGATTCAAGGGGTCACTATATTGAACGTCGAGAGGAAGACGAGGATCAACAGGAAGAAGAGATTCGTTCAGAAGTAATCAAGGACGTGAACTTTCCGATACACGAGGCATCGAAAGAGAGATGCGAGAAGTTGTTGA
>CAYXQY010000056.1:12845-19590 GCA_964466525.1 uncultured Planctomycetia bacterium | reverse complement strand
GGATAAACACGGGCGAAAATACCTCGTGGACCGAAAAGGCGTTCGTTTACCGGGGGTGTACAATCGAATTCCGGAACGGTTTGGTTCGCTGTATCGAATCGACGGACATGTTATGCGTGTGCCTGAATCCGGGCGCCCCTGGAGTTCGTTTCGAATGGATGCGGCTGCATCGGTAGCGGGGTATCTCCACCGGAGTCGTGTGCATGAGTTCCTGCGGGTCAAACAGCTGGAGGTCAACGGTTCGGAACAGGACTGGAATCAGGGCAAAGGGCAGATTGTCATTCGGACCGGAGGCAACAAGCCGGTGGTCTGGGGGGGCACCGAACATCGGTCCACACCCTGGGAACCCTCCCCGGAAACCAAGCTGAACAACCTCCGGCGCGTGCTGAAAGGGGCTCCGGAGCTCCAGGGACTCACACGGGTGAAACTGCAGTTCAGTGACCCGATCGTATCCCTGAAGTAGATTTGCTAACACTGGCAAATGCATCGTGAAGATTGGTGTATTGGGCTCGTAACGTTACGGGAACGAATTAACGTTTCTGATGCCGGGTGTGGGCACACCGCTAACTTCCGGAAATCCTACTGATATCCTATGATTTTAGACCAATTTGGTCCTGCATTCCGGAGATATTGGATGCGGGAGTCAGGTTTCAAAACGCCGATGTACTGTTTTAGAAGAGGGATCGAGAACTCGTTTCACGAGCCCGACGGACTGTGTGTCTTATGATTGGACGTGATCGGTTCAATCGTTTTCTTCCGGCGCTTTCCTCGGGCACCCTGTTCTTTCTTGCGGCCTGGGTGGTCGTTTCGTTACTTGCCCCCCTTCAATACACCGACCGGCTCACCGGGCTGGAATTGTTCGGAAGCGAATCACTGCACCGGATCCAGCTGGTATGTCAGCTTTCAATGCTGATCGTCGGTTTTCCTCTTCTGTTAGCGTCGCCCCGGTTTCTCGTGTCGAAACGGGACCGGACGACCGGAATGAGTCAGGCCAACACCGGGGTTCAAATCGGATCGGTGTCGGATGGGATGCGAGCGGTTCGGTTTCTGCTGTTTAGTTTCGTATTGTTCCTGCTCGGCTTTCCGGCTGTGCTTCTGACCGGATACATATCCGGTGCGTCGCTGTACGAGCTTGTCCTCGGCCAGGTTCAGCTGATGGGTTATCTCTTTGGAATGGGGGTGATCTGGTGGGGGAACGGCGGTTCCGGCCGGATCTGGGCCGGCATGCTGCTTGTGGGGTTGCTGTTTCTGTCCGTGGTCGTACCGGTGACCTACGTGGCCCTGCTTCAGATCACCAATTCCGATGTGCCGTGGCTTCTATACGTGGCACCAACAACGTCCGTTTTTCTGGACGAGCCGGTCGGTCCTGTAAGTGTACCCCTTATTCAGGCGCTGTTGACTGTTACTGCCGGAACGGTCATCGGCCTGGGGCTGTACCTGCGCAGAGATTAACGGGATTCCGAAGCGGAGCAACCAGGACGAACCGGGAGGTACCATGAAGGTATCGTTGGTGATGAAAATGAACGGGTCAGGATGAATCCTGATCGTCCCAGCAGTACGGAATAAACCCGCAACGACGGTCGTCGCAGGGACCACGGTTCGGTTCGCCCTCCCAGTTCATCGGGTCCGTTCCTTCCTGTCGAAAAGCCGTGTTGATGGCGGAGATCGTTCGCTTCCTGAACTGTTCCAACCTGTTCCGGTCCGTGGTCAGTTCGTACAGGGCATGTTCTCCTTCTTCCCGCAGGTAGCACAGAGCACAGGTGATGGATTCAGGTTCCACGTCGGTTGCGTTAAGGTAAGGCAGGACGTAAAGAAGCAGCTGAAGGCGGTCGTCCCGAACTTTTTCCGCTCTGCGATGAGCGTATTTATAATCGAGAATCAGGACGTTCTCGCCGGTTCTGACGAACAGGTCCATTGTTCCTTCGATCGTGACCGACCAGGAGGAGGGCGCATGCAACCGGTAGGCAAACGCTCGTTCCCGATCAATCTCGTCCGCGGTTTGCAGGTGTGTGTCATGGATCTGATGCAGTCCGTTTCGCACGCGCTCAACCACTTCCTGCCGGATTTCGCCGGACAGAAACCGGCCTGCCTCCTGTTGTCGTGCGAGGTGGGCCAACCGGTTCTCGGATGGAATATCGGTTACGTCGATCTGTTCGAGCAGTTCATGAGCCAGGGTTCCCGCCTGTTTCCAGATGTGTCTACCGGTTGTTTTCCGCGGGACGATTTCTTCCTCTCCCGGATCTTCCGGAACCGAATGTTCGACCAGAAAGGCAAAACGTCGCGGACATTTCAGCAGTTCGACGAGTTCGGTTACCGCAAATCGATTCGTGCGTTCTCGCGTTTGATTGAAGGGGACGTCGAGTGCCTCCGCATCCGGATCGATCCTGAGTTCGGGTGGTTCGGAGTGGGGACTCTCCTGAGGCGGGTCTGGATGTGTTTCGTCGTCCTGTGAACGGGAGGGGCGAACAAGGTGAACGGGAACGGTCCGATCCCTGAACGACATGCGTGTTTCAAGGGGCCCATCGAGTTGTTCAAACGTGTCCATCAGGGAATCTCCGGTGTGATCGTTGTAAACGTCCTCCACTTTTTTCCACCAGGTACCTTTTTTGCGGGGGTGTCCCCAGCCGCCTTCCGGATACCATCCGGACAGCATCAGGTAATCCTGGGCCCGGGTCATCGCCACGTACAGCAGTCGCTCGGATTCTGCTTTTGTTTTTTCCTTACGGCGTTCGCGAATCCGGGTATAGGACCAGGTATGGTGAGGGATGTCCGTTTCCGGGTTTCGCCAGCGAATCCCAACACCCAGATCGGGATCAAACAAATGCTGGTCATGCACACGTGGTTTGACGGAACCCATGTCCGCGATACAGACGATGGGAAATTCAAGACCCTTGGCGGAGTGTACCGTCATGATCTGTACCTGATCGGTTCCATTACCTGAAACGGGTGCTTCCTCTTCCACCGCTTCCTCGTGTACGCTCTGCTGAAGGTATCGTGCGGCTTCGAAGAAGCGCATTGTGTTCTCGTCTTCCCTATTTAACAGCGCTTCGAGTTTATCCAGGTTGGCAAGGGCCTGCTCACCACGTGCCTGGTGGGCGAGCACCCCGTCAACGTCCGTCGAGCATCGGACGTGCCGGACAAGATCCGAGGGTGCGATCCGATCTCGCCGCTGGAGGAAATCACGAAGTTGCTCCCGGGCCCGATCGATCTTCGCCCCGTTTCCTTCGGTGAAAGCCGACGGATCGACGTTCCAGAATGCGTCCGTGATATCCCCGTCGAATTCAGTTTCCGCCCGGTGTTTTAACTGGACGAGTGCATCGTCCGTGACCCCGACCAGCGGAGATTTCAGGTAGCCGAGAAGGGGAGTTGGTCGATTGGGGGTGGCGAGGAACGAGAACAAATTGCTTATGTCCCGGATTTCGGGCTGGTTGAAAAAGTTCTGGCCTTTGAACAGCTGATACGGAATATCACGCTGTCGAAACGCCCGTTCGTACTGCTGTACGTGAGAAGTGGATCGAAACAGTACCGCGACATCACCCGGTTCCGGTGCACGGGTAGCATCCGCCCGCTCCGAGTCGGTGACCTGAACCGATCCGGAAGTCCCATCGAGGAGTTTTTTGATTCGGTTTGCAAGTGTTTCCGCCTCTTCCGCTCGCATCTCGTCCGACGAGCCAGTTAATCCCGGGGGGGTCAGCAGTTCAACGCAGGGAGTAGAGTTCCCCCGGGGGTCATCTCTCGTGGGCAGCAGATCATCCCGTTGGTCGTATGCAACGTAAAATGGGTCCTCCCGGGAGGAGAACAGCGTTCGACAGAACCCGTTGAAAAAATGAACGAGGTCGGGAACACTGCGGAAGTTTTCCCGGAAGTGAAATGTGTGTCCGTTTCGTTCGGTTACGTCCTGGATGGTCTGTTGGAACAGGGAGACGTCAGCGCCGCGGAACATGTAGATGGACTGCTTTGGGTCACCCACCACCACGAATTTGCCCGGTTCGAGTTCAATTTGATCCCGGAACGATTCCTCTTCTGAGATCCGATTGGAGCTGTTTTTCTTTTCGGACAGGTAGAACAACAGCTCGTACTGAATTCGGTTGACGTCCTGAAATTCGTCGATCAGGAGCAGATCAAATCTGGATTTATAGTGGTCGCGTAGTATTTGATCGTCTCGCAGGCCATCGCGAACGGTAAACAGAAGGTCGTCAAAATCCAGCGCCCCCCGATTGCGTTTGTAGGAACGGTACGTGCGGTTGATGCGGATCAGGTGGTCAAGCAACGCATCGTGCAGGGGTTCGGCGTGCAGGAGAGCGACCATTTTTTGTAGATCCCCCCGGCTGCTGGAATTCGGCTGGCTTTTTGGATATCCGAGGTACTTGCGGAGCGGTTCACGGGCTTCCGAAAGATCCGCCGATACGTTTCCTTTCAGGATGGATTCTGCACGGTTCCGCCATTCCGCGAACTCGACGATGTCCGTGTTCGGGCCGATCTGACTCAGCCAGTCTTGGAGGGAGGCCGCTACCTTCTGGAACTGACGCAGTGATTTTCCGGTGGCTGTGTCCTCGTCGATGGGGAGGTCAAGGATCTCGTCGACGGCCTCGATACACGCGTTCACCCGGCGATCAATTTTCGACGGGATTCGATCGATAAACTTTTCCGTGTGCTCCCGAGCGTCCACAGGTCGTATACCGTTGTTCCGGCACTGTTGGAGCAGGGTCTCCAGAACCCCCTGCAGGTCATGGGTTGTGGTTCGCTGTTCCTGGAATCCAAAGTTCCGGAGCAGTTCCTGTACGTCCGACTCTCCCCTGCGAATTGCCTCCGAGATATGCTCCTTCACGATTCGGGAGAACTGTCGGGAGGCCTCCCGTTCCTGAAGCACCGAAAAGTCCGGGTCAAGGTCAAACTGATAGGCTCTCTCCCGGAGGATGCGGGTGCAGAAAGCATGGATCGTCCCGATGTAGGAAGCGGACAGGCTCCGGCGAACACGTTCCCAGAGCTGAAGATTCTGTCCCTGTTCGAGGCGATTCAGAACGAAGTCGCGGATTCGCTGTTTCATTTCGCCGGCCGCTTTCTCCGTAAACGTAATGGCCACGAGGTCATGGAGGGACCGTTCGTCGGGGGCGTCCTCAATCCAGCGAATGATCAACTCCGTGAGCGCCGTGGTTTTTCCCGTCCCGGCACTCGCTGAGACAATGGAGTTTTGCTCCAGGTTAAATAACCGAAGTTTCTCGTCGGACCAGTGCAGTTCGTCCATTACATGTTGTGTGAGTTCTTCTCGTGAAACACCGGGTCAGCACATACATGAGTTGGGCGGAAACATCCTGTTAGAACCAATGTAGCACAGCAGAATGACCGACACAAATGATATGCAGGGTCTGACCCTTATTTCCAATCGTCGTCTTTTAAAAAATTCGTTCGAAACCGTGGATCAAAAATTTCACCAGGTATTGTACAATGAATAACCCATCGCAAAGAAATGTTTTTTATATTGCAGTCATCGTCAAACAGGAGGAAACAGGATGACGGATCTGGCAATTGAGGCCTTATATCGAGCCTTCAGGCCATGAAAACGTCCCGGACGTATTCACAGGATCATCCGAGGGTGCAGGATAGGGTAGGGAGACGGTCGGTCCTTTTCTGTACGCCCCATCGGCACGCGGCGGTCCTGGTTGTTCAGTGTGCCCCGCAGAGAAAAACTTCCGGTGCGATTTTTTCGTTGGATGCTAATCGGTACGGTTGCCCTGTTCGGTAGGCTGTAAACCTCTGTAGGTTCTGAAATTACCATGCCTCACCATGATTTCTCTTGATGGATCCGTCGGATACGGTGGCGGACAAATTCTGCGTACCGCTCTCGCTTTCGCCGGACATCAGGGGGTTTCAATCGAGGTCTATAACATACGGGTCGATCGACAACCTCCCGGGTTATCGGCGCAGCACCTGGCCGTCGTTCGAGCGGTTGCCGACCTATGTGGGGGGCGCGTTCAGGGTGACGAACTCCGTTCGACCCATGTTGTGTTCAAACCCGCACATTCACCGGTTGCAGGGGACCACACCGTTGACGTGGCGGCACACATCGATGGGGACAGTGCCGGGTCGGTAACGTTGGTTGTTCAGGCACTGATCTGGCCGTTGCTCGTCGCCGACGGGTCTTCCACCCTCACCGTACGGGGAGGGACACATGTCAGGTGGAGTCCCCCGGCCGAATACCTGCAGGACGTATATCTTCCCCGGCTTCGAAAACTCGGTATTGAAGCCACCCTGGACGTGGAAAAATGCGGATTCTTCCCGGAAGGAGGTGGTTGTATCACCCTTCAGGTTGCCGGACAGGGATCGAACGTGGAGATTCGCCCGTACCGCGGGCATGAGCGGGGTGACCTCTACACCGTCGACGGGCGATCCGCGGTAGCAAACCTGCCGGATCACATCCGTCGGCGGCAGGCCGATCAGGCCAAAGCCGTGCTTGAGACGGCCGGCATTCCGGTGCGTATGGAACGGACGGAGCCTCCCACCGACGGTCGGGGCACATACGTTTATTTACACGCCGCATACGAACACGCTCACGCCGGGTTTGTCGCGTACGGGGAACCGGGCAATCCGGCCGAGGAGGTGGCCCGTGAAGCGGCAAACGAACTGGTGCAATTTCACCGGACCGGTGCTCCGGTTCAGAATGAGCTCGGTGACCAGCTGCTTCTTCCGCTAACCCTTGCCGATGGTTCTTCATCGTTTAAGGTCGCCGGCATAACCGACCACCTCA
>CAYXQY010000056.1:0-12835 GCA_964466525.1 uncultured Planctomycetia bacterium | reverse complement strand
ACCGCCCGGTCCATCAGGATCTCTCGTTCGTCGTCCGGAAACGGTCTGAAAGAAATTCGGATCAGGTAACTGTGGTGAGGGAACAGGGTTCGATTTTGCTGATGGTGTTATTAAAATGATGTCCACTCGCTTTCCTCCGACGGGAAACATTAGAACCAAAAGCGGAGTTTCCCGGAGGTCTCTGCCCCTTCATCTGCATGTGCTTTAAGGGGAAGAAAACACCGTTGATAGGGAGACCCGATCGAAGCAAAACGAGCTTTTCAGCAGTCTCATGGTTCAACGACTGATTCGAAGTCAAAATGTATCTGTACCGGTCAAGGTCCTTTCCTGTGATAGACGTGATGCCCTTGCTGGGTTCAGTGATGGTTTTTCGAAACGAATAACTCTTCTCGAAACAGATTGAATCGCTTCAGTCCACCAGAAGCCAGTAGTCAGCATGTCATTCACGGTCTGGATCAGTTTTATCGTGTTTGTCTTTTTGATGTTGGCTATCGATCTGGGCGTATTTCACAGGACGTCCCACACGATTTCATTTACCGAAGCAGCGGTCTGGAGTATGGTCTGGGTCACGCTGGCACTACTGTTCAACGTGGGGGTGTACGTGTACATGGGAGCGGACGCCGGACTCGAATTCCTTTCCGGGTACCTGATCGAAAAATCCCTGGCGGTGGACAATATTTTTGTTTTTGTCATCATTTTTTCCTACTTCCGCGTTCCTTCAAAATATCAGCACAAGATCCTGTTCTGGGGAATTGTGGGGGCACTTCTGATGCGTGGGGTCATGATCTGGTTGGGTGCACTCCTTCTGCACAACTTCCACTGGCTGGTTTACGTTTTCGGAGCGTTTCTGCTCTATTCCGGATACCGCATGGCGAGGCATTCGGAACACTCCTTTGATCCCGAGGCGAATCCCCTTGTGAAGATGACGAAATGGTTCATCCCATTTTCCGATGATTACGACGGCGATTCATTTTTCACCAAGCGTAACGGCAAATGGTTTGCAACTCCACTGTTTCTTGTGCTTGTGGTGGTTGAAATAACCGATTTGATCTTCGCTGTGGATTCCATCCCCGCTATTTTTGCCATTACATCCGATCCGTTCATCGTCTTTACCTCGAACGTTTTTGCGATTCTTGGACTTCGGGCCATGTATTTCCTGCTTGCCGGGGTCGTCGAAAAATCACTACCTGAAGCTCGGGCTATCAATCATTCTTATGTTCGTCGGGTGTAAAATGATACTTGTGGACGTGTATAAAATTCCGATTCTGATGTCACTGAGTTTCATCAGTTTTGTACTTATCGCTTCCGTGGCTCTATCCCTTCTATTCCCACGTCGTGCTGAAAAACGGTCTCCCGTGAAGAATCCATGAAATAATCTTAAACCTGAGTCTAAGGGACGCGGCGCGTCAGAATAGGACCGTTGTGGGAGTAAAAGATCGTCCGGGTTAATTTACCTGCACACAAATCGAATGTACGTAGAGGGACTCGAGAAAGTTACAGACATGGCCCGGGCTGACAGTCGTCTTCCCGAACTCGTGAAATATAATCTTTCGGAAAAACTGGTAAAATAGGATTTGCCATGAAATTACCTGACCTTGACAGAAACCTGTACAACGACGTAGTGAGGGTGGAGTTCAATCGTTCGGTGAGCCCCCGGTATTACCGCATGCGGGTGTCGTTTCCCGCGGAGGAGTTTCAGGTGCGTCCGGGGCAGTTTGCTCACCTGCGGGTTGTCGATGCGACGGACCCGCTACTACGCCGACCGTTTTCGTTTCACCACGTGCGGTCGGAAGACGGAACGGTGTTTGCGGATTTTCTTTATGCCGTTGTCGGTAAGGGAACAGGGAAGATGGCCGGGTTGTCCGAGGGGGATCGAATGAAGTTGATGGGGCCGCTTGGAAATTCGTTTTCCGTTCCGGACGAGGGGGTTCATCCGGTGTTGATCGGGGGGGGGGTTGGTATTCCTCCGATTCACATGTTTGCCCGTCAGCTGTCCGGAGAATCAACACGACGGCAGTCGGTTGACGTGCTCATGGGGGCGCGAAGCAAGGAGGAGATCATGTGTGAGGAGGATTTTGACCTGTCGGGGGTGCGGTTGAATGTGTCGACCGACGATGGTTCAAGGGGATATGAGGGATACGTGACGGATCTGTTCCAGTACCTGTACGATCAGGCTCAGTTTTCCCGCCCCGTAAAGTTGTATGGGTGTGGACCACATGGGATGCTGGATGCGATAAGGCGCCTCTCGGATCAACTGGGCCTGGACGGCGAAATTGCCATCGAACGACAGATGGGTTGCGCGCTGGGGATCTGTCGTGCGTGCGTCGTCAAGGTTCACGTTCCCGACACGGACCGGACGGAGGTGAAAACGGTCTGTCGGGAAGGACCGGTTTTCGACGTCGATCGTCTCTGTACGGACTGGAACGACGTAGGTTGAGTTCTCAGGATCTCTTTCCTCTCTCCTTTAGCTGTTCTGGATGGAAACCGTTCCGTCCCCTTCCGGGTCCGGATAAAGTTCCTTCCCGCTCTCGCGATCGATCAGATGAATGACGCCGATCCCGTTTTTGGCGGGACAGCGCTGCGCGGCTTCCAGGTTCTCGTCGAACTCGTCCTCGGTGATGAAGATCGATTTGACGTTTGCTTTGCCGGTCGAGAGGTTCATCTCCCAGTTTTCCGAAACCTGAGCACACTCTCCGGTTCCGATGCAGGCCTTTCCCTCGAAGATGATACGGTACGGTTTCTCGTTGACGGGGGGATTGGTTGCGGCGCTATGTTCTGTTTCGGACATATTTGTGCGGGACAAATGTGTTACGAGTGAACGTTGACAGAGAACGACTTCAACGAATCAAGTACCTCCCGGGGGGTTCCGGATGTAAGTGTATCCTCGGCCCGTTTCAGTCCCTCCTGAAGGGAGTTCGACTGACCCCCGGCGTAGATTCTGAGTGCCGCGTTGAGCAGTGCGGCTTCGTGGAACGTTTCACGGGCTTCCCCTTTGAGTATGCGTTCGGTAATTTCTGCGGATGCTGAATCCACGTCGTCGACGTGGAGGTCTTCGTTTTCGAGATCCATGCCGTACTCGGCCGTTTTAATTTCCTGACTGGAAATGCCTTCTTCAGTTGTCCACTCGGCCAGTTTTGTGTACCCCGGGCGAATGTCGTCGTAGCCCTCCATGCCCTGAAACATCAGGATTCGGTTGATTTCCTGGTCGCGGCTCCCCCGGAGGGTATCAATGGTTTTTTTGGCGAACGGAAGATGGTAGAAACTGCCGATGTGTACCTCTGCATTGGCGGGGTTGGCAAGCGTTTCGATGGTGTTGAGAAGGGTGCGGACGCCGAATTGATTGCGCAGGTTCAGCAACTGATGGATCCCTGGATTGAACCGGGGCTGATAGTAGAAACCAAACCCCGTTTCATCCGCCATCCGGGCGCTTTCCTGCGGGGGAAGGTCCGTCTGAATGTCCAATTCTTTGAGCACCTGTGTGTACGTTGTGCCGTGTTTCGTCGGAACACGATCCGCGCTGTGGGCGACGACCGGCGTATCCGCTGCAGCCGCGATAATGCCCGCAGCAACACTGAGGACGGCACTTTTGACTTTTCCGTCGTAGTTCGCACCGCAGTCGACGGGATCAACGTGAGGTTCGGCCGTTTCAACGGAAAATTTCCTCATGGTTTCCGTGTAGGCTACGAGTTCTTCCTTCGTGTTGGTCTTCCAGCGGTTGGCCAGAAGAAATACCCCGAGGGTCGCCGGGTGTACGTCATTATTCAACATCTGTCGCATTGCGCATGCGGCCTGTTCAGCGGTGAGATCTCCGGCGGTTTTCGGACCGGATCCAATCTCCTGTTGATTCAGGTCGAAGATGGACCATTCATAGTTTTCAATCATGTTTTTTATGCGTTAATTCGGTCGGCAGGTAAAGACGAGCAATAGCGGGTCAAAAAGTCGAGATGCATCCTGGGAACGAAAGCATCTTACTTTCGAATTACAAATGAAGATTTTTCCTTTCCCCGAATCTCAGACCAGTTAAATCAAGTATTATGAGCCGATCTGATTTTTTGAAACGTCAAGCAGGCGGTCGACAAAAGTGGGCTTGTGGCTGACGAGTTCATCCTTCAGTTTGTCCCGGAGAGACACCACTTTGCCGAAGACAAACACGGAGGGAGGGGAGACGTCTTCCGCCCGGCAGTCCTCGACGAACTGATCCAGCGTGGTGGTCAGAACGAACTCATCGGGATAACTGGCTCGTTCGATCACACCGGCCGGGAGATCAGATGGAACCCCATGATCGAGAAGCGCTTCGACGTTCTGTTCGAGTCGGCGAACGCCCATGAGGATCATCAGTGTTCCGCCCGCGTTGACCATCCGGGCGATGCCGTTCCAGTCCAGGGCACTATTTTCCTTGTCAGGGTCCTCGTGGCTGGTGATGACGGTGAAGCTGGAACTGAGGTCTCGGTGTGTGAGAGGCACGCCGGCGTCGGCCGGACCGGCGAGGACACTGGAGACGCCCGGGACCACCTCAAAGGGAATCCCGTGCGTTGCCAGGTACTCCGATTCCTCACCGCCCCGGCCAAATACGTTTGGATCACCACCTTTCAGGCGAATGACGGCGTTTCCCTGTTCCGCCTTTTTTTTCATGAGGCGATTGATGGCTTCCTGAGTAACCCGTTCTCCGCCATCTCTGGCCGATTTCTTCCCGACGTTATGAATATCTGCCGTCAGGGGAGCCAGATCAACGACCTCCTGCTGCGTGAGCGAGTCGTGTAGCAGCACGTCCGCGTCCGAAATTAGCCGGTATGCCCGGACCGTCAACAGTTCCGGACTACCCGGCCCGGCTCCGACAAGATAGACCAATCCGTCCTGGGTAATGGATTGATTACTCATTTGTGGTTGAGGAATCGGTAGCGACGGCTCGGTCACGAGCTTCGTTCAGAAGCACCTGGCACGGTTCCCGACAGGGGATTTGACCCTCTCCTTTCGGTACAGGAATTGTTTTCTCGTCGGACTCCTGCCAGACCCGGCGTTTCAAACAGTGTGAATCCGTGCAGCAACGTTCGGTAACCTCCCGCAACTGGCTGGAATCAAGCGAAACCATGACGGAAAACATCCCCGTGTGCCGGTCCGCGGCGTCCCGATAATGTGTGACGTCCAGTTGGTCCAATCGTTCGTAGTACCAGTTTACAACAGAGGCCGGATAGAAGTAATCGATGGTTTCAATCAGTTTATCATGTCGAAGATCCGGAAAGACCCAACCGCTCTGAAGGGTGGGAGCCCCTTTCAGGGGCCGGTACGTCCCGTCATCGTCGTATTTCGAGATCGTGCGGGCGTCGAGGGGATCCACGTGCACGTCGAGTTCTTCAAGGTTTCTGGATCGGTCACAACGATGCGTGATCCGGTAGATTCGTTCGCCATTTTCGTTCAGTTGAATCGCCACGGAGAGCTCCCCCCAGTTACGGTACATGGGGTTCCTGTGCATGGATTCGTATCGTTCTTCGACGGAGAGTGTATCACTTTTTTCAAGCCACCGGAGAAAGAATCGTTTTGCGGAATTCGGATGCTGCACCTCGATGTTCCAGAAGTACCAGTTCGATACCAGGTTCTGGTGTCGATCGAGAAACGTGCATAGTTCTTCCGTTGAATCAAACTCTCCGGTTTCCTCCCCGGCCCGAGCATGAAACGAGGACCCGTTATGGGTAATTCGGAGGTCGTCCTGCTGAACACCACCGTCGGCAATCTGAAGCAGGCGTTTTATCTGTTGGTTGCTCATGGTGCTAACCTGTTGTCGAAGCGAGTGACCGGGAAAATACAGTTAGTTATGAATTGAAATTGACGATGAGGAGCGGGATGTCTCACCGGGTTCAGGGAATGGAACCGGGTTTCGGACCGGTGCTCCCTCTTCCATCGCCCGTTCGAGCACCACACTTGCCACCAGCGGGTCCGTGCCAACCGCTTTCGTGTACCAGACCTGTTTTCCATGGATGGAACGTGCCGTTCCTCGTTCGTAGACGGGTTGTTCTTCGTCGATCAGGCCGATTTCTTCCGGGATTTCGCCTTCTGTATGAAAGCCGTCCGAGATGAACAGGGGAACGGCCACAACGTGTCTGGACCCGCAGATGTCCGTGGTCCTATCAAGGCCGGGTTCTTCTTCAAGAAACACACATTCAACCTCGTCAAACCTGTTTTTCTGGCGTATTCGTTTTGCGTGATTTTCAATTGATTTCCTGCTTTTCGGGTTTCTCGTGGTTCCGTGACCGATCAGAACCAGACCGGGATCACTCTCCCGGTAACGTCTTTCCCCGACCGCCTGTTCGGCTCGATGGATGATTACCTCGGCAAGCGAGGGATGTGTGCCGATCGGCTTTGTTAGTCGGACGGATTTATCGACGTCGAGAGGCTCCCGGTCCGTCAACCTGAATTCCCGCGGCACGATTTCTTCGGCGAAATATCCTTCGCTCATGAATAGTGGCACGATATAGACCGATTCACTGTCAAGCAATCGGAGCGTGTTGCGAAAAGAGGGTTCCTGTTTCCAGTACGATTCCCGAACTTCGTCGAATATGCCTGTTCGGCGAACGGTGTCCGCATGTTTCATAACCGCTTCGTCCGAGTTTGGATTCAGGAGGGAACCGTGACCTGCGATGACCAGGGCCGCGCCGGGAGGATCCTGATTCGTCCTGCTTTTCGTCGTCTTAGCTGAGTTCATGGTTTAATTAGTTTGATCACGTCATATCGAACAAAGTCAGGTAACAGTGTTGTGCTGACCTGTGTTAACATATTTCATATTGTAGCGGATACACCCGTGTGAAAGCATATCGGTAAGGATCCGGAGGAAGAAGTTCAGAAACACTGGAAGTCCGCCGCCAACCTGAAAATCGAAGATCTTCAGTGGTGCAGACAGATAGAGTTACCTGGCGAACATCAATCCCGTTCGGCGAGGGGAGGATCAATGCGCTTAACGGAAAACGCCGGGAGAAGAAAAAGATTTGTTGTTCAGAGAATCTGCTGGTGTGGGCTCATCACCCACAACAGCAACCACAGAATTGAGGACAGGATGAGTCAGGGAAGGAGAGATTGAACAGGTATAGGGAGTGCATGAGCAGACGGCTGGTCAGTTGTGGAGCGGAGGATTGGATGGTGAAGAACATCATCTTGAGGACCAGCAGGAAAGCGTCAAAATTCATTGATTGAAGTTCATATTTATAACAGATCTGCACGAGACCTTCAAGTGACTGATCTTCGATACCGGATCAGGCAGCCCTAATTCATGGCCGAATACGTTTCGTCAGCCGCTCTCATCCCGGTTCAATTTATGACACTCGAAAACCTTTGTTGCGTGATCGGACGTTTTAAACCGGCATCTCAGGAGATTGCGTGCCGATCCCATCCGAAAGGTGAGGGTTAGTTTCCGAGGTTCAGGGCTTTTTTCACGGACTCAGGCGGTTCCACTTTTTTTGATCCATAGTCAACATGGTACGGATAATCGTCGAATTTTACCTTCGCATCCGTTTCGCGCGGATCTTCGAGTGCGTGCAGTTCCCGGCTCAATGTTCGGGAAAGATGTTTCTTGAGGGGCTGATACGCCGGTTTTCCGGCCAGGTTGTTCAGCTGGTGGGGATCTTCCTTCACGTTGTACAGTTCCTCGGCCGGGCGTTTGGCAAAGCTCATCCTGAATCTATGACGCTGGTCCGGATCGTTGGCGTGTTCGATCATCCACTTTTTCGTGGGACCCCATCCACGGTCGCTGAGAATTTTCTGGCTGGAACTGATGTACGGTGATCCCATCGGCCAGCGGTCCGGTTTGTAGTTCCGGATGTACAGGAAGTGTTCAGTTCGTATGGCTCGCATCGGATACCCTGTCCCACCGGGACGGGCTAATCCGTGATGACGTTCCTTGGCAAGTATCATATGCGAACGGTGATCTTCCTGCTGTCCGTCTCTGTCGTGTTTGAGCAAATTCATGAGGCTACGTCCCGTCATGCGATCGGGAATGGAAAGGCCGGCTGCTTCGAGAAACGTGGGGGCAAGGTCCGTGATACTGACAAAGTCCTTGACCATCTTTTCGTGCTTTTTGACCCCCGGACCGGCAATGGCGAGCGGAACACGCGTTCCGGCGTCGTATAGCTCCGATTTTCCATGGGGAAAAGGCCAGCCGTGGTCTCCGGCGATCACGACAAGGGTGTTTTCCAGTTCACCGATTTCTTCCAGATGGTCCAGGATTTCACCGATTTCACGATCAAAACGCTGTACTTCCGCAAGATAGTTGGCGATGTCTTTCCGGGCTGCCGGCACGTCCGGAAGTGTCGGAGGGACGTTGACCTTTTCTGGGTCAATGTCCATTTTTTTGCGAAGCGAATCCGAGTACGGGCGATGCGGGTCCTTGCTGCCAAACCAGAAGCAGAACGGTTGGTCGTCCGGCCGCTCGTCCATGAACGCGTCGAAGCTGTCAAATTTTGGACCGGCCGGTCGTTCTGAACGTCCCCCCGCACTCCAGTTGCCCGGGCCCCATCCTTTACGGGTGTGTCCGACGAAATAATTTGCTTTCTTTTCCAGCAGCCGTGGATAGACGGAATATTCCTTCGGAAGCGTACCGTGTAAATTAGCCCCGGGTCCGAGACGCCACGGATGTTTGCCCGTGAGGAGTGCGCCGCGGGACGGCGTGCAGCTCGGTGTCGAGACGAAGGCATATTGAAAGCCCGCACCAACGTCCGCAATGTGATCGAACGTGGGGGTTTCCACCTCCTCCGTCCCATAAGCACTCGCGTGCAACCCCCAGTCGTCGCCGAAGGCCATGAGTATATTTGGGGGTTTTTTAGACGCTGTTGAGCGGTTTTCTTCCGGACCGGCGGAGATCGGGGCGTGTGCGAATACGAGAAGAATGAACCCGAGCAGAGCGTGTACAGGGGGTTGGACGTGTTTCATAAATGGAAACGGTTACAATGAATCGAAAACGTTGGAAGTGAATTCAGAATTCGGGAATCGCATCGATGGCCCGTTTTCTCAAGCATATTATTCCGTTTTGTTGTGATATCCTACGAAAGAAGAACTCATCTTGATTCGTGGCGGCGATCATTTGGAGGGCGCCTGTGGCCACGGGGTTTCTTCCTGTGTCCAGCTGTTTGCCTGTTCCAGGCGTTTCCTGTGGACTCTTTCAATCAACCATTCCGGCGGGTTTTTGTTTTCATCGATTCCGTAGATGTACGGCAGCGGCGGGTCCATTAATTCGGGATCTTCATCCGGGTAATACCGTTCCTCACCGGCTTCTTCAAGACGTTTTTTCAACCTGCTCACGATTTCCGGATGTTCCGATGCCACGTTTTCGGTTTCGTAGGGATCTTCCGCGATATTGTATAATTCGTCGTTACCGATGAGTTTATAGTCCCCCTGTCTGATGGCGGGTCGTCGTACGCTCCCTTTCACTTCGTAAATAATTTCGTTGCGTGGACTGGGGGCTCCATGGATCAGGGTGTCCGTCAGGTCATGGCTGTCCAGCGTTCGATTCTGATTGAGGTTTCCTCCGGCAAGCGAGATAAACGTGGCGTAGAGGTCGGAAATGAACATCATCTCGTCAATTTCCGATCCCGGTTCAATGTGACCGGGCCATTTAACGGCGGCCGGAACCCGTACTCCGCCCTCGTAGTTTGTGTTTTTCTTTCCGCGATACGGGTCGTTCAGGTTGGCGCTCACCGCCCCGTTGTCGTTAACGAACATCACGAGCGTATCCTCCGCAAACCCGTGGTCTTCAAGAGCGTCCATGATCTGGCCTATCCCTTCGTCAAGAATCTTTAACGCCGCTTCTCGGGGGTCATATTTGTCTTGGTACCTCGGAACCTTATTGATGGGGCCGTGAATGGCGTTAAATGGGACGTACAGAAAAAACGGTTGATCCTGCGATTGTTCCGAAATGATCCGTTCGGCTTCATCCGCGATCAGATCCGTGGCGTATCCGGATTCGTCCAGTGGTTTTTGGTTCCGGTGCCAGTCGTAGACGGCAAAACGAATGGGGGCGTTGTGCGGGATTGTTTTCTCGTAGTAATCCACCCCCCATGCATAGTGTCCATACTGATGCATGAACCCCTGCGCCATGGGCAGATGTTTTTCGAACCACTCCCCGAGATGCCATTTGCCGGAGATCGATGTGAAATAACCCGCTTCCTTCAGTGCCTCCGCGACCGTTCGTTCGTCCGTGTCCAGCGCATAAATGCGTCGGGTGGGCATGCCGTTTTCGTTGATCGGCAGCGAAAGCCCGAGTGCTTTGAGAAAACTCGGCTTTCCAAAATCTTCGGAACGCCAGTCCATGCCTGTTCGGAAGGCGTAACGACCGGTCAGGAAGGCGGCACGAGTGGGGGCACAGGCGGCGTTCGTGTAAAACTGTGTCAGTTTTGCCCCGTTCTCGGCAAGTCGGTCCAGGTTTGGCGTGAGCTCTTCACGTCCCCCGTTGAATGAGGGTTCGTTCCACCCCATGTCGTCCGTGAGGATAAAGACGATGTTTGGTTTGCTTCCCTCAGCAGGGGCCGCGAGGGCCTTCCCGGAAAAGAAAAGTGCAAAAGTAACAGTCAGTATCAGTAAGGCCGGATAGGTTAGGAGTTTTTCGTAGTTCGTCCCGTTGGTCGAAACAGATATACTGAACATGTTTAACGTCTCTGATCGGGGTAACTGAAGTTCAAATCATCATGCTCGAAAAAAATAAAATACGAGATACACCTTTAATGAGCGTATTAGAATGGGATAATTTTTAATCTACTATAACATTACCAACCGGTCAAGGGTCCGTAAGTTCGAGTTGCACCATGAACGACCGGTGAGGGGAAGGGTCGGGAAAGATTTCTTATTTGATCATGGCGTCAACACTGTATTTACCTCCCCCCATAATTGTCAGCGCAAGAAACGTGATCGCGTAGCCGAATGCTAACTCAGCACTCCCGTGGCCGACCAGGCCATCACCCCGGGACACGTGAAAAAACCCGGCCACGACCATGGTGATCAGGACCAGGGCGGAGGCGGCCCGCGTAAACAGACCAAGTGCAACCAGCAGAGAACATACAAATTCCGAAAACGCCGCCAAAAATCCCCAGAAAGCGGGAGCGAATGAGATGCCGAATACGGCGGCCATGGCACCACCCGTCTTGGCCCATTCTTCAGGACCGCCGGTCATCTTTCCCATACCATGGGCAAAAGCCATGTACAATCCGGTCAGGACCCGGAGAAGAAACAGGCCGATGTCCTTACCACCGCTTGTCAGAAGAAGTTTTTTCATCAGTGTGTCCGGTCAATCTGGTGAGATAAACGAACGAAACGGAACTTCAGTTTTTAATATATTGCGTGGGAGCACCCTCAGTTTTGGCTGACGTATTTAGAACGACCTCAGGAAAATAACAATACGTGAATTGTCGTTAAAATGAAAGGGGAAAGATTGGTGAGACGTCAGGATTGCGGTGAGGTGAAGGGGTGAGATGTCCCCGAGGAGGTCATTCTCGCCTTGCGGGATCGTAAGCGAGTCTTCCGGAACGGAACGGGCAAAATCAGGGGGAGGTTCCAGATCCGTCTTTTGTTACTCGACCCGGTCCGGGAGTTCCTGCTGCTCCATCTGTGCGTACATCCATTCCGGGTAGAGTACGGGAGGGTACGTAAGTTCTTCGAGCGTATCGGCCTCCTTGTCCGACAGTTCCACGTCGGTCGCTCCAAGGTTGTCCTCAAGCTGATCCATGTTTCGGGCTCCGATAATAACGGACGAAACCCCGATCCGATCGGCCAGCCAGCGGAGGGCGATCTGAGGAATGGTCGCACCGGTTCGATCCCCGATCTCCCGCATTTTGTCAATCGCCCTGTAGCCTTTTTCCTCGTTGATCGGTGGAAAGTCGAAATCGACCCGTCGGGCATCTTCCGGAGCGGAGGAGCCTTTGCCGTATTTTCCCGTCAGAAACCCACCCGCGAGTGGAGACCAGGGCATGACGCCGAGTCCCTCCTCGTTACATAGCGGCAAAAGCTCATGTTCGAGGTCCCGGTTCGCCAGGGAATAGTACGCCTGCAGGGATTCAAAGCATGCCCAGTTTCTCTCACGGCAGATGACAAGGGCTTTCATGAGGTGACGGGCGGACCAGTTCGAGCAACCGATGTAGCGGACGTAGCCGGAACGCACGAGATCATTCAGGGTGTGGAGTGTTTCCTCCAGAGGGGTGTGGGGGTCCCATCCATGGACCTGATAAAGGTCAATACAGTCGAGGCCGAGGCGTTCAAGGCTCTTCTGACAGGATTCGAAGACGTGTTTTCTGGACAGGCCGACATTGTTTACGTCCGCTGTTCCCTCGGCCGCTTCCTCGCTCATCGGTCCTCGGACTTTGGTCGCCACGACGATATCTTTTCGCTCCACGCCGAGCCGGTCAAACGCGGTTCCAAGGATTCGTTCGGATTCACCGTACGAGTAGATGTTGGCGGTATCGAAGAAATTGACCCCTTCCTCGAGGGCACGTTCGACCATGCGAGTGGCAAGGGGCTGGTCAACTTCCGCGATGTTGTAAAAATCCGAACCGAACGTCATGGTGCCGAGGCAGAGTTCCGAAACCTTGAGTCCGGACGAGCCCAGTCGATTGTATTTCATGGTGGAGGTGTTCCGGGGGAATGAATACAATTCTGAGACGGGGAAAGCATCGACAATAGAAGGAACCTTCAAAAAAGATATAAACCAGATCTTGCGAAAGTTCCTGCGCAGGAGAAAAGCCAAGTGGAGCGGGTACCGTTGGAAGAAGGAAGGGCTCTGAAGAGGCCAGACCCCGCTGAATCAGCTTGTGAAGCTCCTCGGGCAGGACTCGAACCTGCAGCAAGTCGGTTAACAGCCGACTGCTCT
>CAYXQY010000055.1:0-19710 GCA_964466525.1 uncultured Planctomycetia bacterium | reverse complement strand
GAAGTGGCGCGGGGTAAGCGAACGCGGGCCGTACGGGGACGTTGTGGCCGAGCTGGACCACGCGGTCGGCCGTCTGCTGGATGTGCTCAAAGAGGAAGGGATCGACGGACGGACTCTCGTGGTCTTCACCTCCGACAACGGACCGGCGCACATCTACCAGGAGCCGAAATTCGAGGGCGGTTCAACCGGTCCGCTGTCCGGCCGCAAGGCGGCCGCCTGGCGCGAGGGGGGCTACCGTGTGCCGGCCATCTTCCGCTGGCCCGACCACATTCCGCCCGGATCCACCTGTCGCTCCGTGGCCACCACGATGGACCTGCTGCCGACGTTCACGAAGCTGATCGGGGCCGAGTTACCCGAGAAGAAAATCGACGGCCACGATATCCGGTCCCTCCTACAGCATCCCGAGCGAGCGTCGTCCCCGTATGAGCATTTCTTTTATTACCGTGGACGATACCTGCGGGCCGTACGGAGCGGGCCGTGGAAGCTATGGCTCAACCATAAGGGAGGGTCCCGGCTTTTCCACCTGCGAAAGGATCCGGGCGAACAAAACAACGTCGCCGGTCAGCATACCGACGTGGTCAGGCGCCTCAGAAAGTACGCCCGATCCCCGGCCCCCATCCAGGACAGCGAGGTGCGGGAACGAGGATACGCCGAGCAATAGCCTGACTGACTGTTACGCATGTACAATTGTGGCCGAATGCAAAATGAACGACGAACATGAAACGGTGCTTTTTAAGCAACAAATCCCCCTCACCAATAACCGATCGATCAGGTATCGCGCGAGTGAGACCTGGATCAGGTTCTCGATCCACCATCTCTCTGATCAGCTCAACTACTTTTCACATCTCTCTTTTGAGTCCTCATGTATCGGAAAGTCCACGAATCGGATGTCCTCCGATTGAATACCCTTTCCCCTCTTCTCCTCTCGCTTCTGAAACTGAAATGTTCATGACAGGACAGAACCCTCGCCATCGTAACCGGTTTTCAGGTGTGCTCGCCCTCATGACGTGTCTGGTGATGAGCCTGATTGTCAGCTCGCCGATGAACGCTCAACAGGAACCGCTCCAGGTGACATTCGGTGACCGGGGACCAACCGGGGCAACCTACCAGGACCAGGCGATACAGCTTGGCAGCGAGGTGGTCGTGCATGAGGTCAAGCTCACCGATACCTATCGTCATCCTCACGAGGAGATCGACCCGACGAGCCTGAAGGACGCTCCGCTGCCGACCACGAACCGCCGCGTGGGAATGCGGGAGTACCACGATGATCGCCCGTTTGAGGACGGCGACGGGACGCCCAACGGGCAGAGCTTCGATCGTTCCAGCCGCACGCTCACCCAGCAGTACGACTGGGGTGTGCTCCGCGTGAAGTACAGGCCGGTCCCGGACGGGATCAACATGTCGGTGAGGGTGAACAACACGGCGGATCAGGTCATCGAACGTCTGTCGCTGGAATTGATGTCGTTTCAGCCGCCGGGGAAGTGGAATCATAAGTGGGCCAGGGAAGTACCGGGCGGCGATTACTGGATTAAGGGACGTGGCCATCACTTTTCGGCCGACACGGGGGCGAACATCGGCGGGCCGCGCATCCTTCGCCGGACGTACGAAGGCGGACAGGTCGTACTGTTTAGCCCCTCGCCGGAACAGCCGCTGAGCTATCGTCTCACCCGTGATGGAGAACGCGCCGCCGTCGTCGCCGATGTCGGGCATCTGCCAAGTGTTAAGCGCGAGGTGTACGATCGGACCTTCAACGCGCGGCCGATCCGCGCCGGAAGCTCGGACTCCTTCGACGTGACACTGCGCTTCGGCACGTCGGACGCGGACCCGGTTGCCATGGCCCAGGAAGCACTGCGGTATTTCCGAGAGCAGAAATACCCGCGACTGCTGGATTGGCCGGACCGCCGGCCGATCGCGGCCACGTTCGTTTCCGGCAAAAACCGACTGCGGGACGGGAACCCGAACGGCTACCGCATGGTGCCCCGGGGCTGGTCGATTGAGGACGAAAATGCAATGGAGACGTTCCGTAAACATGTGATTGAACATGCCGAGCAGTACGCCGACCGGCTGGTTGAACGGGGATATCAGGGAGTGGTGGTGTGGAACGTCAGCGGCGAGCGGTATCAATCCGCGAAGTATTACGGCGAGCCGAGACTGGTGGAGTACATCGCGCCCGAGATGGACCGGGTCGTCGACGATTATTTCCGCATCCTGCGCGAACACGGCCTGCGGGTCGGCGTGACAATCCGTCCGGTGATTCATAGCCCTGCTGACAGGGATGGGAACCTCGTACCGTGGGAGAACATCGAGAAATTGAACAAAGTCAATCACGGCGCCAGGCAGATTTTTGAGAAAGGTATTAAGACGTACCTCAACCCACGTGAGACGTTCTCCGGCCTGGCACGCCTGCATTACAAGATCAAATACGCCAAAGAACGCTGGGGAGCGACGATGTTCTACATCGATTACCCGGCGATCTGGCGGCCAAAAACCCCGGACAACTGGGGGCACCCGGAAATCAGCCCGGCCGTTTACCGTAAGCTGAAACAGCTGCACCCGGACATTCTCCTGATGCCTGAGGACGGCATCCTCGCCAGTTGGTCCGTCACCGCGCCGTATGGCCAGGTGCGCAAGCCCAAAGACCTGACACCCGAACGGGTCCGGCAGGTGTATCCGGACGCCTTCTCCGTACGCGCGTTCGTCAAGCCGTCGGAAGGTCATAAAGAGGCCGAGAAATTCGCCCCTGCCCTGCGTGCGGGCGACGTACCGATGTCTGTCAACCAGTATAAGGTAAAGCAAACCTTCCGGTACCTTCGACCGATTCAGAGCGATACGCCCTACCTCGTGCGGCTTGGCAAAAACAAAATCTCACTCCGCGGTCCAACCCTTGATGAGGTGCTTTCATTGTCCGGTACGAACGCGTTGCGAAAGACGTTCGCGAACCGACTCAGCGCAAACGCACCGGTCGTCGACCGGCGAGTGCGAATCCGTTTCAACGCGGAAGTTGCTCCCGGTCACGTCCGGAAGGTGGTCGAGGCGATTGGTAAAGGCAACGGCATCGTGACCTGGTCAGAGCCCGTTTCCGGGAACAAAAGTAACAACTGACGGATTCAGGCAAAAATGGGTTTGCCGGGCGACACCTGTATGCTCGGAATCGCATGGTTGCGGTGGTTCCCGTGGGTCAAGACATTCGCGTTTCGACCGGACAAAAACGCGTGGTGCCGTCGTCGCTGAAAATCATGGGGCGAAAGAATCCCCCACTTCGTGACGGTGGACGGAAACATGATGTCGTTTTCTCCAGCGGACGCTGCCGCACGATTGGCGATGGGTCATCATTTGAAGAAGTGATGGCGGGAGTCAGGAAAGACCTGAATACCTGTCCTTCTCCCCAACTCAAACGGTGTCGAACTCACTTGTAAACCCTGGGGATTTGATCGATCCCAAAAAGAGCACGCCGGTTACGTCCTGATTTTTTCATGTAAAAGGCTGTATGAGCTTTCTTTTACCGATGAAATCACGTATATTTCATCATGTGCACGTTGACGAAAGCTCTCTACCCTTCCTTGTAAATTAAGATTCGAATCGAATCTTGCGGGCCCGTATTCCACTGCAACCTTTCCTCTTTTTCACTCAAAAAGAGCGCTTCCCTGTTTGATTCTGCGCACCGTTCGGAACTCATCTGTTTCAATTCATCAATAGAGCATGTTTCTAAATAAGCACGAGGAACACGGACATATTCAGTGTCAACCTCAACTGAAACACCTCCTACAGGCGGTGAGCGGTGTACTTTCAGCAAACATAAAAAACTTCATCCACCTCGTTGGGTTTCTTTTGCCAGTAATTCTGGTCTTTCTTCAGGCCCCCGCCACGGCCGGGGATTCGAACCGGCCGAAGGCGTACGTGGACGGTACGGGTCCGCACTGGCGGGCCCTCGACGAGGACGATTTCACCATCGTGAACGGACGTCCGGACACGTGGCAATTCGAGGGGAATCAGATCAGGACAACCGGAAAGCCGCACGGGGTTATGCGTACCAATAAAAAGCTTACGAACTTCGAGATGGTCGTGGAGTGGAAGTTCCTCGAGCCGGCCGGGGACGCCGGTGTGTTCGTGTGGGTTCCAGAGACATCGGTGGACGATCTCGAACCGGGGGAGTGGCCGGATGGCATCGAAATCAACATCGTCGATCCCGAGTTTAAAGAAGCTCGGAAACGGGCCGGTAAAAGCACAGACTTTTTTACCGCACACGGAGATGTGTTTCCCGTTGGCGACGTGGAGTTCACTCCGTTTGAACCCACCTCACCGAACGGATCACGCAGTTTTCCCAGCAAGAAACTTGTGAAACCGGCGGGAAACTGGAATCACTATTACCTGCGGATGATCAATGGAGAGATTCGCGTATGGGTGAACGGAGAGGAGGTTTCGGGGGGTAACGAAGCCAGTCCGCGCACCGGGTATATGACCCTCCAGGCCGAAGGAACACCCATCCTCTATCGTAACGTGCGGATTCGAGAATTGCCCTGAGCCGTGAACAGCGGGGTTCCACGTCAAATACATAAAAGATTCATACAAAGACTGACGTGTTTCAGATGAGTGCTCAGTCAAACCGCTTACCCTCGACCCCCATCCGGTGCTCCATCCTGACGATTTTGCTGTTCATCGCATGCGCGGTTCTGTGTGTATCGCAGGAAAATCAGTCAGAAAATAATGGGGCCGGTTCATCCATTGATCTTCCGTCTACGGGCGAAACGCTCCGCAAGATCCACCTCCGTGAGGGATTTGAGATTGAACTCGTGGCGTCCGAACCACTTGTCAGGGATCCGGTCGCGATCGACTGGGGGCCGGACGGACGATTGTGGGTCGCTGAAATGGCGGACTATCCGCATGGGGAGAACGGGAAGGCGGGACGCATCCGGGTTCTTGAGGATAACAACGACGACGGCACGTATGATCAATCAACGGTTTTCCTCAAGCGAATCCGGATGCCTAACGGTCTGATGACCTGGAACGACGGCGTGATCGTCACGTCCGCACCGGAGATCATTTACGCCCGGGACACGGATGGGGACGGGCGTGCCGACGAATCTCGCACCCTTTACCGCGGCTTCAAGGAAGGAAACCCGCAGCTGCGGATCAATGGGCTGCGGTGGGGGCTGGACAACTGGATTTACGGGGCGAACGGAGGACATCATTCGGGTTACGGAAAGGACACACGGGTGGAGGTGGTTTCCACCGGAGAAACAATTTCTCTTGGGAGCCGGGATTTTCGTTTTCATCCGGGTTCAAAGGAGCTGGATCCGCAATCCGGTCCGGCCCAGTTTGGCCGGGTTCGGAATGATCAGGGCGACTGGTTCGGGGTGCAGAATACACGTCCCCTCTGGCATTATGTGCTCCGTGATCATTACCTTCGACGCAATCCGCACGTCGCCCCTCCCAATCCGAAGAATCAACTTCTTCCGATCTCCGCAAAACTCCGACCCGCCAAGCCTCCTCAGGAACGATTCCACAGCGAACGACACGCCGGACGGTTCACTTCAGCGTGTGGTGTTTCCATTTATCGAGGGGACCTCCTGTTTGACGGTCAGGCAGATGAGCATGGGTTCACCTGCGCTCCCACACACAATCTGGTGTATCACGCCGTCCTGAAATCCCAGGGGAAAAGTTTTTCGGCAAAACGAGCCAACCCGGAAGCAAAGTTCGACTTCCTTGCTTCCGAAAGCCGGTTTTTTCGCCCGGTTCTCACCCGAACCGGTCCGGACGGGGCACTCTGGGTCGTGGATATGGCCCGGTATATGATTGAGCATCCCCACTGGCTGCCGGACAAAGCGAAAAAGAAGTTGAAGCCACATTACCGTACGGGTGAGCAGCTGGGTCGTATCTATCGGGTGTACCCGGAGGATCAGTCGCCGAAGGATATTCCGACACTGGATGACCGTTCCACGGGAGAACTGGTAAACCTGCTGAAACGGTCCAGTGGTTGGATACGGGATCAAGCACAACAGATCCTGATCACGAGCGAAGACGTCGATCCATCCCGGGCTGAAGATGAACTGAAACGGCTTTTTCGGAACACGGAACGACCGATGGCCCGACTTCATGCACTCTGTACCCACGATGGAATCGGAAAGCTGGAACCGAACCTGCTGATCAAGGGGGTAAACGACGAGCATCCAGCTGTGCGTCGCCATGCGGTTCGTATCTCCGAATCATGGGTGGCTACGTTCCGAGCTCCTGATCGCAGAAGTGTAATTCAGGAAATCCTCCGGCTAAGCGACGATCCGAATTCGAAGGTTCGACAGCAACTGGCCTTCTCGCTCGGTGCGTTCAAGAAAGTGGACGATGAACTGAAGAAAAAGATTGGACGAACGCTTGGACGAATGGCCGTGCGGGAGGGGAATGACGAGTACATGAGGGCATCCGTTCTCAGCTCGGTTCCGTTTTATTTGCCGGCGGTGGTCGACACGGTAACGGAACATGAACTGGACGAAACAGAGCCGTTGATCCTCCCGCTTCTGGCGACGGCTGAGGATCAACCGGGATTGAAGGCCCAATTGCTCCGGCCGGTGGTGGAGAGAGGCAAGAAACCTTCGTACCGACCCGTACAGATGCGGATCACCGCGGAGTGGCTGGACCGTCTTAACGGGGACGTTCGCTCGATTTCATCAACCGACTCGGATCGGAACGACCCACTCGCGCACGTTCGAGAGAAGATTGAGTCCATGATCGAGGCGGCGCGGAATTTCGTTACGAACCGGGAACATCCCATGGAAACCCGTCTGGCCGCGAGTCACCTGCTCGGCCGGCAGCCGTCGTCTTACAAACGGGACCTCAAGCTTCTGGAAAAGCTGCTCGAACCCGATCAGCCGCTTACGCTGCAGAAGGCGGCCGTTGATAGCGCTGTTCGTTTACCGGGGCAACATGTGTCCCGATTATACCTGAGTAACTGGAACCGGCAGGGGCCGGAGATCAGGAGGAAAATCCTTGATAAGATGCTGTCCCGGAACAGCCTGACCCGCGATCTCCTCGTGGCGGCTCGAGAAGGGCGGATCTCGTTGCAGCTCGATGCCTCCCGCCGACAACGATTGCTCAACCACGACAAGGAGGATCTACAAGAGCTTGCTAAAACCGTCATCGGATCGGACGAAACCTCCAGCCGGCAGGAGGTGGTCGACGAATATCGGTCGGCCCTGGATCTATCAGGGAAGAACGAGCGTGGCAAACGGCTGTTTCGAAAAAACTGTTCCTCATGCCATCAACTGGATGACGTCGGAACGAACGTCGGTCCCGATCTTCGAGCCCTGACGGACACGAGTTCGAGCGCCCTCCTTCAGGCCGTTCTTGATCCCAACCGGCGTGTGGACCCGCGTTATTCCTCCTATGTGGTGCAGCTGAAAGACGGGGAAATTCTGCTGGGGGTGATTAAAAAGGAAACATCCAACAGCGTTACGGTCGCGGACGCAAAAGGACAGAAACATCAGGTTCTGCGGTCTGAAATTAAATCCATGAAACGCACCGGCCGGTCCCTGATGCCGGACGGCCTCGAACAGAACCTCAGCAAACAGAATCTGGCCGACTTGATTGAGTATATTCAACAGTCGGACAGGGATTAAAAATTCTTGATTGAACCGTTTTTCGATGAGTTCCGCAGGTATTTGACCTGATCACCTTCTTCTCATTGTTTTTCGATTTTTCAACATGTCTAAACTGATCTCCCGATTCACAGGGCATTCTCCGTGGACGATAAGCGTCCTCCTACTAATGGTATTTATTTCGGGTCCGGCGGACGCTCGACAACCCGAAGACAAGCCCAACTTTGTCGTGTTTTACGCCGATAACCTCGGGTACGGCGACATCGGCCCCTTCGGTAACGAGGTACATGATACCCCAAACCTCGACGAGATGGCCAGGGAAGGGACGAAGTTCACGCATTTCTACTCCACGTCCGGAGTGTGCACCCCCAGCCGTGCAAGTCTGATGACGGGAAGTTATCCCCGTCGGGTGAACCTTCATGAAAGTGATCGTGGAGGATCCGTCCTCCGCCCCGTTGCTCCGATCGGGCTTCATCCCGATGAAATCAGCCTCGCCACCCTGCTCGGCAACGCCGGATACGCCACCGCGGCGATCGGGAAGTGGCACCTGGGAGATCAGGAGCCGTTTCTCCCCACCAATCACGGGTTTGACTACTACCATGGCGTTCCGTATTCGGACGACATGACAAGGGATGTCGGTCAACGCCTGGATCGGGACTGGCCTGAACTTCCCCTCCTCCGCAACGAGGAGGTGGTGGAGGCGCCGGTCGATCGCAATTTTCTCACACAGAAGGAAACGGGGGAGGCGATCAAGTTCATCAAGAACAATCAGGACCAACCGTTCTTCCTGTACATCCCGCACGCCATGCCCGGATCGACCCTTCATCCCTTTGCGAGCCCGGCCTTCAAAGGACAGAGTGAAAACGGCGCATGGGGCGACAGTATCGAGGAGCTTGACTGGAGTGCCGGCATGATTCTGGACACGCTTGAGGAGCTCGGCCTGTCCGAGAACACCCTGGTGATCTGGACCAGTGACAACGGCGCGCCGAAACGGGATCCGTCCATTCCCCAGGGGTCCAATGGACCCCTTGCCGGCTCAGGTTATACAACCGCCGAGGGAGGCATGCGAGTGCCCATGATTGCCCGGTGGCCGGGACGGGTGCCGGCCGGTGCGGTGAACGATGAACTGACCACCACGATGGACCTCTATGTCACGTTTGGTAAACTGGCGGGGGCCGAAATTCCTTCCGATCGAACCATCGACGGAAAGGATATCCGGGACCTTCTGTTCGGGAAACCGGGTGCTTCCTCGCCTTACGAAGCGTTTTACTACTACCAGGGACCGCAGCTTCAGGCCGTACGAAGTGGACCGTGGAAACTGTATCTCTCGCTTGAGGAAGAGGTTAAATCCGAAGAGCCTCAAAAAGAACAGCTGTATAACGTCGTTACGGATCCGGGAGAAAAACGCAATGTCATAGAAGAACATCCGCGCATCGTCGAAAAAATCAGGGGATACGCGGAGGAAGCGCGTGCCGAACTCGGGGACCTCGGCCGCGAAGGATCGGGACAGCGGCCGGTCGGTCGGGTGAACGAACCCGAGCCCCTGACGCCGTGTCCGTGTCCCAGTACCAAATGAAGATAGTTACCCGGTCCGTGTTCCCGAAAATATAATGAACAGAAGCGTTCCCGGGGAATGATCGTGGAGCGCAACGGATACGGGTAATATTAGCTGCGGCTCGTCTTCCCCTAATAGTTCTCTTCAGAAGCGCCCGGACGCAAAACGGCCCCGGAACCCTCAACCGGATTATGCACCGGATTGCAGCAGATCCATCGCCTCATCCGGATCGGCTCCGTCATGGACGATCGCCATGAGCGCGGACGTCATCGCGGAGGGCGTGTCGTGCTGTATTACGTTTCGCCCGTATACGATGCCATCAGCTCCCTGCTGAATCAGGTTGTACGTGCGTTCCAGCACGTCCCGATCGTTGCCTTTGCTTCCACCACGGACGAGCACCGGAATGTCCCCCGCCACTTCGATGACACCGTCGTAGTCGGACACGTCGTCCGTCGGATCCGCCTTGATTACGTCCGCCCCCATTTCCACAGCCTGTCGCACCAGGGGTTTAATTTTCTTCGGATTCCCGTCGGAATCGTACCCGCCACCCGTTCCGCTCTCCATGACGAGGGGTTCCACCATGAGCGGCATTCCGTACCGCTCACAGCGTGGTTTCAATTCGCTCACATTCTGAAGGCACGAATGATGGATTTCGGGGGCGTTCTCGAGCAGGAGTACGTTGACCACCACGCAGGCGGCATCCAGGGCAAGGGCCTGCTCAACGGGATTGTCAATCAGTTCGCTGAACAGATGGTCCGGAAGCGTCTTTCCGTAAATGTTTGCCACGTCGGTGCGTAGCACGAGTTCCGGCTTCGTGTCGAGGCGCAGGTTCTGTAGAACGCGTGCCTGGCCGGGGGTAAGCTGAATGGCGTCCGGCTGCGCCTCGCACACCAGCTTGATCGTTTCCTCGATGTCTTCAATGCCGGTCAGAAACCGGTTCTGATTGAAAAAACCGTGGTCGATCGCCACGTCGAAGCAGCGACCGTCCGACGCCAACAAGCGGTTCAGGCGTGGTTGAACGGACATTGTGACCTCCAGTGAATACAAGAAGTGAAATAATCGAGAATCAAGAACATTCCGGGGTGCAAAACGACGCACGGCCCGGGATGTTTCAGAATTTCGTGCAGAGAATTATGTCGAAATGATTACCAAATCGTGTTTTCCTGCTTCACCGGGCATAGCAACGGAAGCAGGCCCGGAAAAGGGGAACCAGCGTACGCTGAATTCCGTTCTTTCGGAAACGAAAGACCGGGTGAAATGAAGACGATCCCGACTTCCCAACCGGTCCCGCTTATGTGCGTTCAAGTTCAGCCCAGTCCAGCTCAATCTTGCTCGTGCGTTCCTGTGATTCCAGTGCCGCCGTAAAAATGATGTGTGTCTGCCACGCTTCCTCCGGTGTAGCACAGTGGAACGACTGCTGCATACCGTCACGTCCATGGACCAGTTCGTCGCAGAAGGAAGCCCACATCTGCTGAATTGAATCCGTGAAACCGAACTCGAAGATGCCTCCGGTAATGCCCTGGTAAGCGGATTGATGGGGCCAGTCCTCGGTCCTCCACGCCTGGTCCCCACCCGGCGTGTAGGAGAGATATCGCAATTCCTTCGGGTTCTTCGTGCTGAACTCGGCGGAAAACTCCGTTCCGTACACGTTCAGGAACCAGGTATTCCCATGGCCCGGAGCGATTCGTTTGGTGGAGATGGTCATCGGAAACGTCCGATCTCCCGAGTCGACCTCCATCTGTAGCTCCGCGTTATCCCACGTTTCACAGGGCACCCGGTTTCCGTCCCCGTCCTTCCGGGTTGTCATGATGTTGGAAAGGTTGGCCGATAACGTGGAAGGTTTCCAGCCGTACCGAAGCGGAACGTGGAACGAGTGTAGCCCCAGGTCCCCCATGCACCCGTATTCGCCGTTGATGTCCTCGATCCGTTTCCAGTTGATCGGTTTGTCCGGATTGAGGTCACTGCTGTGCCAGAACCCGGCCTGTACCTCGATAACCTCCCCAAATCGTCCCTCTTCAATCCACTGAATAATCTGGTATACACCGGGAAAATACGGAAATTCCGAGGAACATCGCACCAGCACGTCCGGATTGTTCTCGATGGCCCGGTTAATTGTCCGGTTTGCGTCCAGATCAATGCCAAACGGCTTTTCCCCGAGCAGGTGTTTCCCGGCGGAGATCGCGTCCACGTACACCTGTTCGTGGAGGTTGTGTGGAACCGCGCAGTAGATGCCGTCAATTTCCTCGTCGTCAAGCAGATCCGTGTATTCGGACGTGGTGTATTCGAGTGTTTGGACGTTGTTTTCGAACCAGCTTCTGGCGTTTTCGTCCACGTCACAGGCGGCGTGGAGAACCGGTTTGACATCAATGTCCGAGAGATGACACCAGCGGGCGGAGGCACTGGCAAACTCCTTTCCCATGAGGCCGCATCCGATCACGCCGAACTGGAGTTCTTTTTGATGATTGCCGTTCATTCCTTCTAAAAAAACCTCCATTCAGAAACTGACTACCGGACAGATCGAAATTTATTTTTCAGGAGAAATTATCTTAGGAATGCAGGTCGAGGGATTCAATACTCTGTAACCCTCCTGATCGTCCACAACATCACACTGGTTGAAAAGGGACACACTCGATCGAATTCAGGGGCTGCGCAGTGCGATTCCGGATTGTGTTCGTCGGATTGTTTTAATGGTTGACCGTGCGGGGAACGAACGAGACAGTAGACGGCTTCAACGGTAAGGAAACAAGCATGAAACATGGCACTTTCACATCGTTTGATGCCCGAGAAGCCACACACGAAAAAGGTTCCACCAACGTCACAACATGCCCGGGGAGAAACGCAGTTACTTTGCCTCGGTATTTTGGGGCTGTCGTCCCCCGGTGGCTTTCCGGTAATGTACTCGAATGGATTTCGCCGAAAGGGGTCGGTTGAAAATAGCGACCTCGTCAATTCGACCTTCAAACCCCGCCTGCTCGTCCGGCCGGCCCCCCACAAAAAACGAGCTGGCGGTGGGCGCATCGGTTATCGGAGCGGTCCCGGTCATCTCGAGCCTGCCGTCCAGGTATACCCGAATCCGTAAGCCGTCCCGCACCAGGGCGAGATGGTACCAGCGCCACCGCTTCACCTGTCGGTCCCCTACGAGGGGGGTCTCCTTTTCGCCCGTTGTGAAGATAATATTTCCCTGATCCCCTCCCGTTCCTCCGATGCCGAGGAAGTCACCGGTGTCTCCCTGATCCTTTCCCCTGGAGAAAAGCCACCCGGTCACCTCCCTCGCCCCGGTGACCATGCCGTTCCACAACCAGAGTTCCACCGTGTACGACGTGTCGACGCCGGGGAGTTGACGTCGCAGTCGTCCATCGGCGAAATGGACGCAACGATTCGTGGGATCCCCCCGGTTGAATCGTTTCCCGTGAGGGCCTTTCAGATAATAAAGCACGACCGGTTCGAAGACGGCGTCGTGTGCACCGGTCGTATCCATCGCCTTTCTTCCCGACATTTCATCGAGGCGCCAGTACGCAACCGGTTCGTCTTCCAGAATGGCGGTGGCCGCCGGTCCTTCCTCCGGTTCCGGATCTTTTCTCTCACGGTTGGAGACCGCTTCCAGGAGACCGAGCACCTCAAGAACGACCTTCGGCTCAGCCTGTTTCTCCAGTACACCGGTTCGGTAGGGCCAGGTCGTATACCCCCCGAGCTGAAACTGCTCGGGCGGGGGCATGTAACCTTCCGAACCGTTGGCAATGGTGATGTTGATCGTGGGTTCGAGCGGACTCATCGCTTTGATCTTCAGGCCGGTGAGGGCGAACACCTCATTGGGAATCGCCGTGATTCCGGTGTTTCCAATTCGAATCGCCTGTAGTTTCAGTGTCCTCCGATTCATTTTGTTGAGTTTCATGATCTTCCAGGCATTTGCTTCCTTTCTGTTTTCTGGAGGTCGATCGCCCATTTTCTTCGTGACCTTTCGGGCCCATCGGAGTCGGTCTTCGTCCGGCACCCGGTATTTCATCGAAAGTTTCTTTTCAACCATGGAGAGGTCTACGTTGGACCGGTGGTTGATGCGCTGGTACGCCTTCAGGGCTTTTGCGACGAGTCCGTCCGTGTAGTCCTCGATATCATTCGGGGCCTGCCAGTCTGATTTCCGGTAATGGCGCCGCCAGACATCGCCGCTTGTTCCCTGGGACATCATGGCGACGACCGGTTGTTGTCCTTTTTTAATTCGCTGCTCAATTCGATCCGCGAACAGCCCGAAGTAGTCCGGATGAATGGCGGAGACCCCGCTAAAATAATGGTTCGCAAAGTTCGCAAGAAAGGCGATGGGGTTCCCCGCCTCCGTACGAATGGACAGTATGGACAGGTCCGGGTCTTCCGGACCGGAGGGACCGATGGCGTCGGGGCTCCGTCTTCCCGGGTGCATGGTGGCCCGAACCGAACGATTTCCGAATGGATTTTTTTCCATCCGGTCCGGACGGAACACCCACCGTCGAACGGCCGTGTAGTCCGGAGCCGGGATGGAGGCGGACCCCACTTCCGCCGGGACGAGGTCCTGCGCGGCCTGTTGAATTGATCGAGCAATGCGATTTTCCAGATACGAAACATAAGGTTCGTCCACTTTTCTTCCAAACCTGTCGTGGACAGAAGGAACGGTGTGCGAGTGGGTGGCGGCCACGAGCATGTTCTCTTCAGGAATACCCGTTTTACGAGAGGCCGATTTTTTCGCCCGGTCAATGAGTTCTCGGGGCATCTTTTTGCTATCGACAATCACAATGGCGATCGCCGTGTCTCCGTCGTCAAGGACGAGTGATCGTGCCAAGATCGACCTGTGAACTTTGTCGGCTCTGGAGTCCATATACGACAGAACTGTACGATTCACTGTGACCGGAAGTTCCTCCGGATTCACATTCACTTTTGCGGAACCTGCTTTCAGTTCCGCCGACACAGCAGGACGGTCAGGCCCCGCGAGTACGATCCCCAGTGTCATCAGATAGAAGCAGGTAACGATGGACTTTACCGCAAGTTGACGCCGAAACATGGTATTGAGATAAGATAACTCGTGTTCACAAAATAGCTAATCACAGTTCACACTACATATCCTGCGGCTCAAGTTAGCCACGGCATACGAACGGTCGGGAACCGTCAGGGAAGTAATCCATTTGATCTGCATCGTTCAAGATAGACCGGGCAGGAAATCGAATCAAGGTGTTCCCTGGAGGTTCCACATTCGACGGAGTGGTTCGGGCGAAAACGAACAGCCAAAAATTCCGTCTGCCTCAGAACCTTACCGGGAGCATCTGATCTATTTCGGATTAAAATGCTGTCCTCCGGTGGCTTTCCGGTAGTGTGTTTGAATGGAACGCGCCGTAAGCGGTCGATTGAAAATCGCCACCTCATCAATTCGACCCTCGAACCCCGCTCGTCCGTCCGTCCGGCCCCCCACGAAAAACGAGCGGGCGGGGGACGCACCGGTTATCGGGGCGGTCCCGGTAATCTCGAGTCGGCCGTTCAGGTACACTTTTATCCGGGACCCGTCCCGTACCAGGGCGAGATGGTACCAGCGCCACCGTTTCACCTGCCGGTCCCCTCCGAGGGGGGTCTCCTTTTCGCCGGTTGTGAAGATGACATTCCCCTGATTCCCTCTCGTTCCTCCGATGCCGATGCAATCACCGCTGAAATCTTGATCGTTGCCCCGTGAAAACAGCCAGCCGGTCACCTCTCTCGCTCCGGTGACCATACCGTTCCAGAACCAGAGTTCCACCGTGTACGACGTGTTGACCTCCGGAAGTCGTGCATGCAGTCGTCCATCGACGAAATGGATACAACGATTCGTGGAATCGTTCCGGTTGAATCGTTTCCCGTGAGGACCCTTCAGGTAATAAAGCACGACCGGTTCGTAGACGGCGTCGTGTGCACCGGTCGTATCAATCGCGTTTCTTCCCGACATTTCATCGAGGCGCCAGTACGCGACCGGTTCGTCTTCCAGAATGGCGGTGGCCGCCGGTCCTTCCTCCGGTTCCGGATGCTTTCTCTCGCGGTTGGAGACCGATTCCAGAAGATCAAGCACCTCTCGAACAACCTTCGGCTCAGCCTGTCTCTCCAGGCCAGCGGTTCGTGCGGGCCAGGTCGTGTAGCCGCCCAGCGGAAACTGTTCTGGGGGCGGGATGTATCCTTCCGCTCCGTTGGCGAGTGTGATGTTTATCGTGGGGTTGAGGGGACTCCTCGCTTTTAGCTTCAGGCCTGTCAGGGCGTACACCTCGTTGGGGATCGCCGTGATTCCGGTGTTCCCAATCCGGATGGCCTGTAGTTTTAGTTCGGTCTGCTTCATTCTGTGGAGCTTGATTGCCTCCCGGGCATACACTTCCTTCTTGTTTTTCGGCAGTCGATCCCCCATCTTCTTCGTTACCGTACGGGCCCACCGGAGCCGTTTTTCGTCCGGCACGCGATATTTCAGCGGAAGTGTCGATTCAGCGATGGCCAGGTCCACGTCGGAACGGTGATTCACGCGTCGGTACGCCTTCAGCGCCTTACCCACGAGCCCGTCCGTGTAGTCCTCGATCTTGTTCGGTGCCTGCCCGTCCGATTTCAGGTAATCCCGGCGCCAGACGTCGCCGCTCGTCCCCTGGGACATCATTGCCACAAAGGGGGAGTGTCGTTCATTGTCCTGTCCAATTCGTCGCTCGACACGATCCGCGAACAGTCCGAAGTAGTCCGGGTGAACGGCGGGGACCCCTGCGAAATAGTGGTTCGCAAAGTTCGCAAGAAAGGCCATCGGCGTCCCCTCTTTCGTCCGGACGGACAGGACGGACAGATCAGAATCCTCCGGACCGGTGGGACCGATGGCGTCGGGACTCCGTCTTCCCGGGTGCATGTTGGCCCGGACCGAACGACGCCCGAACGGATTGGTTTGCATCCGGTCCGGACGGAAGACCCAGCGGCGTACGGCGGTGTAGGCCGGAGCCGGTATGGTCACGGACCCCACCTCCGCCGGAACGAGGTCCTCCGCGGCGCGTGCAATTGATTCGGCTATGCGGTCTTCGAGATACGGAACGTAGCGCTTTTCGACGTTGCTGCCGAGCGCGCCGGCGACTGAAGGGACGGAGTGCGCATGGGTGGCGGCCACGAGCATGTGCTCAACAGGAATCCCCGTTCTACGGGAAGCCGACGTCTTCGCCCGGTCGAGGAGGTCCCGGGGCATCATCACGCTGTCGACAATGACAATGGCCATCGCCGTATCCCCGTCGTCGAGGACGAGGGAACGGGCAAAGATCGTTTTATGAACTGTGTCCGCTGTTCTCTGAGTGAACGATCCATTCACGATGACCGGAAGTTCCTGGGGGTTTACATTCACTTTTGCGGACCCCGCCCTCAGTTCAGCGCGGGCGGAAGGAAGGACCGGTCCCGTAAGAATCCCCCCCGGGAGCATAAAACCGAGCAAGAAAATCCAGGATTGTACCGAAAGCTGAGGCCGAAACATCCGCGGATGAGTGGATTGGAACCGGTTCGTCGTGTTTCGTTCCGATACAGTGAATATTAACGCGATCGACCATTTATAATCAAGAATCGTCCAGAAATAGAGGGTTTTTAACTGGTTCACGAGTGGAAAATACGGGTCTCGGAACCGAAAAATCGGACGTCGTGATACCGAATGAAAAATTGGAAAAATTTGATAAAAACCATATAATCGAACCAACCTCACATAGACAGCAGGAGTCAAAAGCTTATCCTTCCCTCGTTTTTTCAGGAGGCTGCCGGGCTCCTTCAATTAGTGACGTAGCGAGGGGAAATCGTTGGTCTTCCGTTCACATTTTCACGGCATTCCTTTGGTGTCAAGAAGATGCAGAACATTATTTTAACCGGTTTCGGGTTTATGGGTTCCACCCATGCTCAAATTTATAAAATCCTTGACAATAGTCAGGTGGTGGCTGTAGTCGCCGCGGAGGACGAACGGACCAGCACCCGGGAACGGATGGAGGAGCTGAACATCTCCGCCTCGTTTTACAGCAACCTCGGGGACGCGTTAACGGAGCATGACGAAGCGGACGCGGTCGACGTTTGCGTGCCCACGGACCTGCACAAACAGTTCGTCTTACAGGCCATATCGGCCGACAAGCACGTGTTCTGTGAGAAACCAATCGCCCTTTCCCACGAGAATGCGACTGAAATGGTCGAGGCGGCCGAGGAAGCCGGGGTCTATTTTCAGGTTGGCCATTGTATTCGTTTCTGGCCGGAATACATGGCGTTTCAAGAATTTTTGGAGTCGGGGGAAGCCGGACGGTTACTGAGTTTTTCCCTGCTGCGACGAGCAGCCCGGCCTGACTCGGCATGGATGATGGACGAAAACCGTTCGGGCGGGGGGGCGCTGGACATGCACATTCACGATACGGATTTCGTCGTCTCATTGCTGGGCACTCCCGATTCGGTGTCGTCACGGGGGACCACCGATGAAACGGGCATGTCACATATCTTTACGTTCTACGATTACAACGATCGTGACGTCGTTGTCACGGCCGAAGGAGGATGGAACTATCCCGAGAAGTGGGGCCTTCAGATGGGTTTTCAGGCCGTATTTGAAAACGGGGCGGTCGATTTCGATTCCACGTCCGAGCCCACGCTGAAGGTGACGGTTGGAGATCAGGAGCCGGAACCCCTTCCGTATGAGTCACCGGGGGTGGGGGACTCGGAGTCGGACGTCGGGAATTTATCCGCGCTGGGAGGGTATTTTAACGAGATTCAGTACTTTATCGACTGTCTGGAATCGAACAAGTCGCCCGACAGAGCCAGTGGTGAACAGGCAGCACGATCCCTGTACGTAAACCTGAACGAATTGAAATCCGTAAGGACGGAACAGCCAGTCCCCCTGACGTCTCCTTCTTGAAAATGATATTACACGAAAACATCCAATGAAAAAATCCATCAACATCTGGTCCTTTCACGGGGACCGGGATCTGAAAGAGAAGATGCAACTTGCAAAAAGCGCGGGCTTTGAAGGTTTTGAGATCGACCTGAGCGAGGAGGGCCCGGTGCACCTTTCCTGCGACGACGAGGAACTGGAAACGGTGGATGAAATGGCCACTGAAGTAGGCATTGAATTATCCGGTCTGGCGACGGACCTGTACTGGGAGGCCAATCCGTGCAGCGACGATCCATCGAACAGGAAACGCGCAAGGAATATACTCAGGAAACAGATCGAATGTGCTTCAAAACTGGGCATTGACACCATTCTTGTGGTTCCCGGTGCGGTTGGAGCGGACTTTCTGCCGGATTCGGAGGTTGTTCCTTACGACCTGGCCATCGAGCGGGCGAGATCGTTCATCGAGGACGGCCTCCCCGTCGCGGAGAAACATCAGGTGACGATCGGGATCGAAAACGTCTGGAACAAAATGTTACTGAGCCCCCATGAAATGAGGGATTTTATCGACTCTTTCCAGAGTGAATACGTCCGGAGTTATTTTGACGTGGGCAACGCCCTGGCCAATGGATACCCCGAACACTGGATCTCGGTACTGGGTGACCGAATCGAACGGGTCCACGTGAAGGATTATCGTCGGGCCGTCGGAACGGTCGACGGGTTTGTGGACCTGCTTTCCGGCGACGTGAACTGGCCGGCCGTGGTGGAAGCACTGGAATCGGTCAACTACGACGGATGGGTTGCAGCCGAAATGATTCCTCCCGTTCCATTTTATAGCCATCACCCGGAGGTACTGATCGAAAATACCTCTCGGGCGATGGATGCAATTTTGAACTAACCCCCAGCGATACCTCCGGTAAAGTTCATCATCCTGCGCTGGAAAAAGAATGACTTGATCCTGAAGAAGCGGGGGGAAGTGGTGAAACCGACACGTTTTACTTCTTTCGACCCGGCCTCGTCTGATTTGCTATCGAAGGGAGCTTCCCCCCCCTTGAAATCCGCAGCCCGGTTGTGATGCCAGGGGGCCTATTTCCAGATGAGGTCAAGCTACTTAAATTCTAACCTCGGCCAGAGTTTGATCATGACACCGATACCGACCGCCGCTATGAGAGACAACCCCATTGCGGGCAGGGTGTCTCCATAAATCCAGGAACCGGTGGCGAAAAGGGCCGCGTAAATGGACACGGTTCCGACGAACGTCATGAGAATGCCAAACGGGACATCCCACTTTTCGTCCAGATGGTCCAGCTCGACCCCTTCCTCCCGCGCCATTTCCTCCACCTTCGACCAGCCTGGTCCCCCAACTTTCACTTTTTTCAAAAAGGAAAACAGGGTTTCCCGGTCCGTGGGCCGGGTTAGAAACGAGACCAGAATCCAGGAACTCGTCGTAATGCCAACGATGATGAGCAGTTTTTCCCAGTCTTTGAATGCGGGCAAACCCACGGCGGTATGGACCAGTTTAAAGTAACAGGCAATAAGAAATGAAACGATCATTCCCGCCAGTTCACTATAGGCGTTCACACGCCACCAGAACCACCTCAACAGGAAAATCGAACCGGTTCCCGCTCCAATCTGAATAATTAGGTTAAACGCTTCCTCCGCATGTCGAAGAACCAGGGACAGCCCCATGGCGATGATCATCAATCCGACAGTTGTGATTCGTCCGAGAA
>CAYXQY010000054.1:0-20137 GCA_964466525.1 uncultured Planctomycetia bacterium | reverse complement strand
GGGTAAAGCCCGACCGTCCGGACAGTCCCATAGAGTTGTTCTACGATCCGTGGAACACCCTGCTGGTGGCGAGCCCGTGGCGGGATCGCGGTTTCTACAAACTGGTGGTGCGCAACCAGGATCCTGATCGACGCGAGCATAAGGACCAGCAGGCCACCGCCCAGATGCAGCGGGGCAGTCGCCTGATTCCGGGGACGTGGAATCACGTGGTGATCACGTGGTCGGAAGAATACGAAAACGATCCCCACCGGGGCAAGGGATGGGTGTTTATCAACGGCGAGCGGGCGGATGGTCATTCCTGGGCGGTGCGCTCGGAGGGCAAGCAGCCGGACCGGATATTTTTTGGCCGGCGCGCACATCTGAAGCCGTATGGGTTTTTCCGTCCCGGCGAGGTGCAGAAGTGGCTAAGCGATTTTGAGAACGTCCGGATCGATGAGATCGTGCTACTGGACCGTCTGATCTGGGAGAAGCAGGTCCGACAGATGTATTTCGGGGGCCCGCACGAGCCGAATGAGCACACTCGGCTCTATGTGAACTTCGATCGACAAATCCCGGACGGACAGACGTACGTCAGGAAAAAGGAAAAGTAAAGACGAAGCGAGAGGAGAATCTTGATCATTGGAAGCCACGTAATGTAGAATCAGGCGAAGACACACCTCCATCCGGTGAACCAGCAGAATGCAATAAGAATTCACCGGAGAGAAAGCATGTCGAATTCCTGCGTTACCGGGAAGAAGAAAAATTTTGATATGGCCGATTGTCTTTGGTACGTAATAATGGTGAAAAGGCCGACCCTGGTTTCGGCTGGCGGACGACTTCAATGACACGCGGGAATTCTGGATAAACATACAGCGGACGGTTAACCTCCGGGAGGTCAAACAAAAACAGAAGCCTGCGCAATCTTCGTTTATTCCCTGTCCACCGGTTACTTCTGTTTCGGTTTTCCTTCCGGGCCGATCCACAAGATTGGATCTTCACCAAATACCACCGAGGAACGTCCTTTGAAACGCGGAGCATCCCTGTCATCAGAATTCTTTGCCTCCTCGAGGGAGAGGTCGTAGGTTTTCCATTGCGGTTCTGACCTGTTGTCCAGCAGTATTTCGGAAAGCTTTACCCGGAGCGAGCCCTGGAGTCCGTTCGAGGTCAACTGAAAATTCGCGGGATCCACTTCCTTCAGGTATCCCCAGCGGTTCCCTCCGAAGATCACGAAAGCGTCGCTCCAGCCGTTTTCGGTTCGTCGCAGGTACACCACCGGTTGCAACGACTTCTTTTTGTTCCCGTGAAACCTCAGCCGATACACGCCGGTTTTGCCCTTTTCCGGGCCAACCTGAACGGTTCCTCCCAGGTGCGTGTCCAGCTCCCCGACGTGCGTCTTATCCACCTCGCCGGATGGGGTTCCATCGACTGTGATCTTCCGAATTTCACCGTCCACGACGTTGTTGCGCACCTGCGCCTCGATCCGGAACCGATACACCCCGTCACGTCCGTGGTTCGAAAGTGTTCCCCCGGTGAAGTTCCCCTGAATCCAGCCGGAGAGTTCCTTCCCGTCGATCCGCAGATCCGATTTCACATTTTTTACATTCCATTCTTCCGAAAACCGTTCGTTGAAAATTTTCAAATCATGAATGGAACCGTCCTTCCACTTGAACGTCGCGTCCATGTATTGCCGTGGTGAAAGCGGAGTGATTAACACGTGCGGAAAGCGAAGGTGGAACCGGGCCGGCGTTTTCTCGGTAAAAGGCTTCTCCAAACTGCCGGTAACCTTGTTAACGACCCCGTAGCCGGAGACACGACCTTTGTCGGTATCCACGTCCCGAACGAGCAACGCTCCGCTCCATTCCGGCAGGACGCGAACGGTGTTGCCCAGGCTCAGTGCTTCCTCCCGACTGGCTCCCGGCTTGCCGTTGAGATGGTAGTTCGCGTCCTTCTTCAACTGAACGGTGACGGTCTCGCGTTTCAGATCCTCCGCCCGTCCGGTGGCGGTTCGCGTGACGCGCAACCGGAGCGTGTCGCCGTCGAGCTCTTTGACGCGGCCCTCGATGCTGCCGTTGTCCGTCGGGTGCATGATGACGTGGGAAGCGCGTTCATTGCAGTGGATCGGGTCCGGCACAAAGAGGGCACGACCGCCGTGACGAAATGCGGCTCCCGGGAGAACGAACTGGCCGTTGATGATCGTTTTGGCGGAAAACTGGGTGTCCGAAACATCACCGATGCGCTGATAGGTGTTCATGAGGTCATCGTGCCCATCACGTTCGCGGAACGGCTCGCCGGTAAAAAATGCTTTGTTGTGGTAATACCCGGCGAAGTACCCTTCGTTCGCCCAGACCTTGCTCTCGGCGTTCGGCCACGCTTTCTTCCGTTCGGCAACGCTGTCGAGCCGCGCCTCCGGGGTGATGGACAGGATGGTTTGCTTGCGCGCACCGTGTGCCCGCACGTGACGCCCTTTTTTCACCGCTTCGGCGAACGTGGCCTGCTCTCCCTCGTACCTCAGTATCCCGTCTTCCGGGAGCGTGTAGGTCTGTTCGGTCGTTTTCTTTTGATTCCTATCAGTCATGTGACGCACGGTGACCGTGCGCGCCTCCGGGTCGGCGTCGATAACGATGCCTTCGGCCTCAAATGGGTTGGTGGAGTAGAGGCCGTAGATGATGGGTTGGTGCCGGTTGTTCCGCAGATGCAGACGCTGCCCCGGCTGGACGGCGTTCAGAAAGGTTTCTTGCTTGCAGTACCAGCCGTCCACCATGAAGATGCGGGCGTCTTTCGGATTATAATCCTCTTTCTCGCCGACCGGCGGATGAGCCGAGATGTACGAAATCTGGGTGGAGACCACCTCGGCCGAAGCCCCCTCCCCGGAAACCACTTTACCGATTTAGTGCTGCCGTCCCGCACGAGCCGGGACCCCCCGTGCCAGGACAAAAACCGTAACGATTATCCTGATACATAAATTATCTCGTGTCATGAAATTTTCCTCCGGAGTGAAGTAAATTTGATTTTCTAAAAAAAGAGAAGGATCGACAAAAAACTGGGGCCTTCATGAAACACGAACGGTGATGAACGGGTCACTCTCACGATAAAAAAGCATTAACAGGAACACGGTATGAATCTTTTCTCACTCATGCTTCCAATGAGAAAACGATCCGAAATACCATCTCTTTCCGGTCTGCTCGATCATTTGAATTACCTCATCACCTGTTACTGGCCCACCATATTCCGGACAGGCCTCCGCTCGTCCGGTAGCTCGAATTCGAAACAAACAACTTTCGTGACACTACCACCGACGCGTTTGCCGGTGCTCTGGTAATGTCCTATTCCTTATTTGAATAGGTGACGGTCCCGTCCTTTTTTACCGTCGCCCGGAATACCGAACCACCGCATCTCACCCGGATAGTCCCCCCATTCCAGTCCTGCCAGACGAGTGCATCCTTCGTGCCACTCGGTCCTCCGTAGACTACGCGTTCGGCTTTGAGATCACGGGGTGTACCGTTTCGGCGAACGGTCAATTGATTTTTGCCGAACGTAAGGCCAACGCTGTGCTTTTGACCTCCCTTGAACCGAACGTTGATTCCATTGTTGATTTCGTTCTGATTCACCTGGAGCGAACTCGATTCTTTCAGACTTTCTTTGAAGTCCCCGTAATTTTTGTACAGTGAAGCATCGCCAACCTCGATAGCGAACCCGTACGGTTTTTTTTCGGTTAATTTTGAACTGATGATATGATAGCCGTTCCATCTTGTGCGTTTCTTCCCGTCGTCATCCTTTTCAAAACGTGCTTTTTCGGTGAGTTTCTCGTTGACCCCGGTGATCTGGAGTCGGATCGGACGGAGGGCGATCCACGTTTTTTCCCCTTTCAGGAAAGTGAACTTACCGAATTTGTTTACGGGATATTTTCTGCGCCACATCCACAGAAACGGAACGTCCGAGTTTCGATTCAGGTAGATGGCGAGGTTCCGGTGCTGGGCCACGGCACTTTCTCCGGGAATGGCGTTTCGGTCGTACTTTGCTGAACCGAGGCGAGTGGGTCTTCGTCCCGGAGCGGAAACGAACGTGTCCGCCCCGCGCTTGCTGGAGTCGGTGATGACTTTGAACCCATTCACATCCAGATTCCGTGTTCCTCCGCGCAGTGTACCGAGCTGAAACGATGAGCTGTAATACAGTGTTTCCCAATATTTCGGTTTTACTTTTTTGAGCGGTTCTTTCCAGACCTGCCATTCTGGTTTGCTTGAAATCAATTGCTGACCGGGAGCGAATTGCTTCCGGGCAAGTTTCACGGCGGCAGGAGGTGGACGATACGAACTCGTGATGGTATGAACTTCGTCCGTCTCGAAATGATCCTTCATGACCGGGGTATCTCCGTAGTACAGCCAGAACATACCCGCCAGACTTCCTCTGAACGGTTGCGGGTGATTGTAATCCCGTTTGGTCGGGCCGCTCACGTTTCCACGTCGATATTTAACCGCCGCCGCGATACTCATCCAGTCAAGGGCAGCTTTGGCAAGTTTTTTTACCTCCGGATCCTCAGTGAAATCGTACAGGTTCAGAAGTGGAACAAAGCTGTGTCCGAGGTAATTTTCCGAATCCCACTCACCCATACCGGCGTAATATAAAGTCGTGATATATTTTTTTAGTTTCTTTTTATAGGTATTACGTACATTTTCGTTGTTCGTTTCCTCGGCGAACAAATACACCGACGTGTCTCTCATCAATTTGAGGTTGTCCGTGGAACGGGTATCGACCCAGCTGTTAACCGCTTCGGGATCGTATCCACGTCCTTTGTTTTTGAACGCATGATGGTCTCGGCCAAGTGGATCCTTTTCGGTCCATATTTTTGCGGCCTGATACATTCGTTTCCGATATTTATCTTTTAAATACGGACCGAAGTAGAAGTATTTTCGCACCTGATGTTTGAGGGTGAAGCAGGCGAACAGATCTATGCCCTTCGTGTGTTTGTGCCAGCTGTCCGCATTGGCGTCTTTCTTCTGAAGGAACTTCAGTCCTTCTTTTTTTTCTCCCCCGAGAATGGATAGCATGGCACGACCATAGGATCGTTTTTCGTTTTCAAAGTAGGTGTTTCCACAGCAATCCTTTGCCGTTACTTCCTCGATAACGTGAGTGGCCCGCCTGTTGAATCCCTTTTTCCATGCTTCGGGCCAGTCCGGGTTTCGAAATTTCTTCTTTACCTGTGGAGGTTCGGCAACGATATAGCCGTTTTTATTTACTTTCCAGGTTGGATCTTCGGCCCTGAGAACCCCACTGGAAAAGGTCAAAACGAGAATGACTGCCGGTAGCAGAAATAGCTCAATGATACGGTAATTCATACGAGTTGATCTCCGATCAAATAGGTGAACGTAAAATTTCAGTTTATGTGAGGTTGAAATGCATCGGCTCGCTTCGTCCGGTGATAAATTTGTCTCCTGCGGAATCCACTTCCAATATTCCTTCGCCGACCAGCCTGGATAAACTCTTTTCCAGATAATGCGGATACCGCAGGACGCCTGGCTTGCTTTCGTGCTTCTGATTGTCCGTCAGGCCCGGGTCCGTCAGCATCTGACCAATCGTCCGTCCGGGCGAAACCTCTTCGTCGGGAGGCCGCTTTCGATACACTACCTCAATCGCAGCGGGACCACAGGAATTTTCGTCGGGATCTCCCTTCAGCTGTTTACGGATCTTATGAATTCGATCCACCACTTGCTGATCCCATTTACGCCGGCGACCCTTCTCCAAGCCCCGGTCGTCCTTCTCACAATTCTGATCGGGTGACTGTGTCCATTTCACAACGAAATTCGTGCTTACCTCAAACGTTTCTGCCAGCTCTTTTTTCGTGATCTCCGTTTCAAAGTACAGCTGATTTACCGCCTTCCGGGTTGCAATGAGCTCGTTTTTTTCATCGCTCCAGTACTGCTCTTTGGTGATCGATTCAGCCGAATTAAACCGTCTCTTCTTGCCCTCTATTATACCGTACAAATCTTTGGGTTTTATCTTGCATCCAGCCGTTAGGGGCACTGTCTGCATACTGAGAGGCAACCTCGAAGTGGTCGGCGGAATGGACTTCATGTACGGTCCGAACGGGATTATTCCTGTTTGCGAGCCAGTTTACGACGGGCCTTCTCAATATACGCTCCGAGTCGCTTCTTGACCTCTTGAATTTTTTCCGGGTCCTGCACGTACTTTTTCAGGTTCGTGATTAAATTGTTTCCGGGGTTCGCATACGTTTGAAACCATTCGGCGGTTTCCCGAAGTTCCGCGGTTTCAAGCCCCGCTTTCCGCAGTCGATTACGGAACCGGCGGGCAAGATACAGGTAATTATAGTCCTGTAAACCGGCCCGAATCGCCGTCAGTCGCATCGACGGCAGCGGATCATCAAGACCACCCGGACCGTTGAGGTACATCCATGTCTCCCCTTTCCGGTTCAGAATCGCCGCCGCTCCGTCAAATTTCGACCATATATCGGTATACGGACCGTTCTCGATCCGCACCTGCCTTGCCGTTGATCCCTGGAACGCATAATACAGGTACCCATCGGTCCCGGCGGCAAACGCACTGAACCCCATCAACTGACGGTGCGCCGTTGCCGGCTGGGTCAAAAACAGATTGGGCCAGGGTCGAGGCGGCGAATTCATTGTATACCACCAGAGTTCCCGATCCTGAGTAAGCGCCTTCTTTCGCTGTTTCCTGAATGCCTCAAGATTTTTGGCCACCGGACACCACCCGTTTATCGCGGACAGATCCGAATGATCGAAAAGATGCGCCGTGGTCAGCAGTAAAAGGTTCGGAAATTCAGACCGCAATCGGTTCGCGATGGTTTTCATGGTCGGCGCCCATTCCTGATTAGCCTCGTCATACATATACACGTAGGCGGCGTCCCGCAGTCCCGCCTTCGTCACCAGGCGGTAATTGCGGCCGATCTTATCCACCCAGTCCTGGACCGTTTCTTCATCGGGTACTGCTGGCTCACCGGTTTTCGGATCACGCGGTCGTTCGTTGATATAGCCCAGGTTAATCGCCGTCGCCCCGGCCTCCTTCCAGGCCCGCAATTTTTCGATCACGTTTTCCTCATCCTTCTGTTTGAAAATGCTCATGCCATAGATTGACGTGGGATTAATGCCGAATTCCATTAGGTATTCGGCATGCTGCAGGGGCTTGATTCCGCCAACAACGCGCAGGTACGGCATTTTCGGAACGGAAAAATCCCGGACCCGAAGCTTCACGGGCAATTTCTTCACCGGTGCATTCCCGGGTTTGATTGTCACCTTTCCTCGATACACCCCCGCTTCCGCATCCCGGGGCACGTGCACCTCGTACCACAGGCTCTGCACGTCCCCACGTTTGATCCGTAACCGGTCGAGAAACGTTAATATCGGTTCCGGCCACCAGCCGTGTTCGGACGGAACATGCGGTACATGTACCTCCACGTAGCCAACGGGAGCGAATTGAATTGCCCCGGGGGAAATTTTCTGTCCTTTCTCATTGGTCAGGCTCGAACATTCCAGCGCCACGTCGGTCAATGCTCGCCCGGGACTGTGCACCACAACCTGCCGTGCCACATCTTCGCCCCGGGCCCCGAACAGATCCAGCCGATTCGACAGTTTCCGCCCCTGCAATGCGTCGAACCGTTTCGGTCGCACCTTGAGTGTGCTGCTGACCGTTGCCACTCCGTAGACGGGTTTCCCGTTTTCTTCGGGGCCGCCGGCAAGCAAACGCGAACGTATTTCTCGATTCAGGGGCGTATCCTCAAGTGTCCGAACACGATCGATCGAGAGGTCGGTTTCAATGCGAATCGATCCGTAGCGAACCGTGTCGGTCCAGCGATATTTATCGAATCCAAGAACAAACCCAGTTGCCCCTTTCTCCTGTTTCCCCACCGTACCGATCCGTCCGTCGTACACGTTGCTTCGCTCTTCGTCAGCCTGACCGACGCCCGCTATAATTCGTTTCTCCCGGGGCCTGACCCGTTCCATGTTCTTCGGATCCGATCCGAAATAGAACCGCGGGAAGTAATGCCACGGATCTCCCTCAAGCCGCGGCATCTCAAAGTAACGTATATAAACGTCGTGCCGCCCCGGCGGCAGGCCGGAAACCCGAACGTTCAAACGGCCTTTGCCCTTCGGGTTGCGCGTATGGTTCTGCCAGAAGCCGTCCGCACTCCATTCGTACCCCGCGCGCCTCAAATCATCAGCGGAGGACACCTCTTTGCCTTGATGGTTGGTCACCCGGACGTCTATCTCCAACTCCTCAATTGCGCTTTCTACTTCGTATCCCCCATCTCTGGTTGGATGCAGCCAGGTAATGGTTTGCCCGGGGGAAGGAAGCACCGTAGCAAACAAAAACAAAACCGTCACAAACACCCACGGTTCAGCAAACGACGGAACGTGTATGTGCGATAAAAATCGGGTGCCTTGCTGGCTGACTGCACCCTGGCCCGGACCTGACGACCGTTTTATTTTAGAAATATTATGGATCATGATCGCCACACGCGAGTTCGACAGAAAACAAGACCATCACCGGTCGAGAAGTTTTCTACACGGCCCTCAAACAGGTTATGTTACTGCGTAAAAGGAGGTAATTCAACGGAGAAAACCGCTAAATTGAGGTGATTACTCACCTATTTGTTCCGAAAAGTAGATTACTACTTTATTTGCCGGCAGGGATGCCGTCGCTCCAGGGTTCTTCACAAATAGGTGAGTAATTACAAATTGAGAATACTCGTGTAACTTGCTATGATCGTTAGCGAAATTCCATCGTCTCCAGGGGCCCTCGTCGAACCCGTTTTCTCGTGCTTTTCGAACCTGTGATTGCACCATGATGCAGAACCCATCCCACATCTTCCGGAGGGAGTTTGTCCACGTCTTTGTTCCGCTGTCTGCAATTCTTCTCCTTTTACCGGCGTTCTTACACCGCGCGTCTGCAGAACCCGAGTCGGATCAGGAGCCGTCCAAAGGATCGCCGTCAGACCGCACGTACATGGTCAAACATCTCACGGGGGCGGATGTGTCGCTGGACGGGGTGCCGGACGAGAAGGCGTGGAAGCGTGCGAAACTGCTCAAAGACATGCAGTTTCCCTGGGATGACAATTCCCCTTCTCCGACCCACTTCCGCGCCTTTTACGGGAACAGCGGATTCTTCTTTTCATTCCGGGTCCGTGACGGGGACGTCGTCGTTCAGGAAACGATTGATCAGGAGAAAGACATCGCCGAGGAAGATCGTGTCGAGCTATTTTTCGCCCGATCACCCGGGATGGAGACGTATTACGGAATGGAAATAGATCCGGTCGGGCTTGCGTTGACGTTCCGGGCCTCGTATTACCGGAACTCAGACCTCGAATGGGACCTTCCCGACATGACACAGCAGGGCCGAATAAGCAAGGACGGGTATTCCGTTGAGGGCCGGATCCCGCTTTCCTTTTTCATCAGGAACCGGCTGTTCTCGGGCGAGGATGCAAACCGGGTCATGACCGGCGTGTTCCGCGCGGAGTTCAGCCGAGTGGAAGGAGGAAGCATTCAGCGTCGCTGGGTGAGCTGGATTGACCCGGAAACCGGGGAACCCGACTTTCACAGGCCCGGTGCGTTCGGATGGTTTGTGTTCGAGTAACCCTTCAACCAATTAGGACTCAATACTTGAATTCCAGGCCGAAGCACCCGATGAGATCCCTCTGAGATTGCGAGTCCTGTAAATGAGTCCAATATGCTGGTCAAGAAGTATACAAAATTGGAATCAGTAATCATATGATTGATTTCAAGATGGAATTGCACACGAGTCCCTTCTGAACCGGCACGTATGCAGAATACTTTTTCTTAACATTATTGAGAACGTACCATCCATGACTCGTTTCATCCGCGCACCATTCGTGAGCCGGTCCCTCCATCTCGTCCTGCTGTTTGTTCTTTCCACCGGTCTCCTGGGTCTTTGTCCTGCGAAGGTGCAAGCCCAGCAGAACGCAAACCGTCCGAACATTGTCTTCATCATGGCGGATGACCTGGGATACGGGGATGTGCAGAGTTCTCATCCGGATTCTTCCATTCCCACGCCCAACATCAATCAACTGGCACAGGAGGGGATGAGCTTTACGGACGCACATACCCCTGTATCCGTCTGCACCCCAACCCGTTACGGGCTCTTAACCGGACGATATCCGTGGCGTACCCGCTTAAAAAAGGGAGGAGTACTCAGCGGATATTCGGCTCCATTGATCAAGGAGGACCGCCGGACCATTTCCTCGTTGCTCGGCAATCACGGATACCGCACGGAGATTGTGGGAAAATGGCACCTCGGTCTCGGATGGCCGACCGAAGAGGGAGTCGATGTACCCAGGGGCCGGTCCCGAATTGACCCCGACCGAATCAAGTGGGACAAACAACTCACTGACGGCCCCCACCGCCTGTTCGATTACTCGTACATCATTCCCGCTTCGCTCAATATGTCCCCGTTCGTCTACGTTGAAAACGGCTGGGTGGTTGAAGAGCCAGCGGAACGGCAGGAACGAAAATCGTTCCCTGATCGTATCAATGCGGGCGTTCGTCAGCCCGGATTTCAAATGGAGGAGGTACTCGGTCACCTCTCGGGAAAAGCGGTTAGCTTCGTTCATCAGGCTGCGGACAACGAAAAACCGTTTTTCCTGTATTTCCCGCTGACGGCTCCCCACAAGCCGGTATCACCGGCCGAACGGTTTCGGGGCAAAACAAACCTTGGTCCGTACGGGGATTTTATTCATCAGGTGGACTTGTCGGTGGGCCGGGTAATGGAAGCCGTTCGGCGAGCGGGGGTTTCGGAGGAGACCCTCTTCATCGTGACCAGCGATAACGGGTCCTTTATGTACACGCGTAAAAACCAGCGTCCGTATCACGTCGAGAATCATACGAAGCAGGCATACCGCCCGGAGCATCACCGGGCGAACGGTCCACTCCGTGGCACGAAAGCGGACATCTGGGAGGCCGGGCATCGAGTTCCATTCATCGTTCGGTGGCCCGGAGAGGTGGAACCAGAAAGTGTGAATCACACCCCGATCTGCCTGATGGATATGCTGAGAACCTTCGCTGCAATTATAGATGTAGAGGTGTCCAGCGGTACGGGGCCGGATAGCTTTTCAATTCTTCCGCTGTTCCGAGGGCAGAACGATGCATTCCACAGGGCACCGATTATTCATCAATCACACCGGGGCATGTTCGCCGTTCGAAAAGGGAAGTGGAAACTGGTACTTGGAAATGGTTCCGGGGGACGTGCAAAGCCGGCGGGCACCCCGTTCAAACGACCTTATCGTTTGTTCGACATGAGTAAGGACCTCGATGAGTCCAACAATCTGATAGAGGAATACCCGGACGTGGCCGAGCGTCTGGAACAGGAAGTGGAAGAGATTCGTTCGAGTGGTTCAAGCTGGTAACCCGGACCGAACGGCATGCCAGATTAAGCAGGCATGGAACAAACTGTGAATATGGATCCCCACCTCGAAACGTGTTTGTGCCAGACAGGGTCGTGAGGAATACAATTAACGCCGCTTCACTCCATATCCATAAATTTTGTCCACCTCCATCTCTTGCACTCCTGCCTTCTATACGTCGTGTATTCAATCCGGTTTTTATTAAACGAGCGTCATCCGGTTGAATCCTGCACAAAACACCTCCGAGTCCCACCCGGCCGTTTGGAAGGTGCGTGTTTGAACAACCACCACTGTCGACGATGAATCACGCAAGTGAGACGCCGGAAATTGGGCCGTGCGAACGAATGGGAATTAACATGTTACAAAGTTGTATCAGTTTTCCCGTCCTGAGGATGCGTTGCATGCGACCGTCCACCGTGTCGTAAATCTTCGGTGATACTACGACAGTTCGCCTGCGGTTCTTCCTTGCGGAGAGAACAAGTGGCCTCGCACTGACGTTACGAAGGTTGTGCAGCAACCTCCTGAGATCAACAAATCACCCCGATTCGGGCCTCCCTGTTGTCCGGCCGGCCGGTGCAGTAAAGGCCAGGATGCTTCAGAACTGCTTGATCATGTTCAGCTTCCGCTTCTTCTTCCATTTCCCGCGTGTGAAATCAGGAAATTTCACGGGCACCCCATCCAGTTCAACGGAAATCTCGGAAAGCGGACTGACCACACTCCATGCCGCGGCGTCATACACGTCCATGTCAAGGGTTCGTCCCTTGTTCAGGTTGTCAAAAAGCCGGTAGAGTTCAACGAAATCCATCCCACCATGCCCTCCGTATTTTTCGATTTCCTCACTGAGTTCCTCACGGATCGGATGGTTGTACTTCGAACGGTATTCCTTGTATTCCTCATCGTTCAACCACCGATGTCCTTTCTCCGACAGCGACAGACGGCTCGGATACCCTTCGTGGTACCCCTTCGTGCCCGCAAGTGCGTTGGTGCGGCTGTACGGCCGGGGAGTGACGACGTCGTGTTGAACGAGAATCGACCGTCCCTTCTCCGTTTTCACGAGTGAATTGTTCATGTCCCCGTGTTCGAAGTCGGATCGATCGTGGAATTCATTGGAGGGATCCACCGTCTTTGAATGTTCCGTGAGGGAAGCCTGGGGACTGCTGACGGACACCAGGTACTTGAACCGGTCCCCACGCTGAATGTCCAGGTACTGTGCCACCGGTCCCAGCCCGTGGGTGGGATACAGGTTTCCGTTCCGTTCGACGTGATGACGAAGGCGCCATTGTTTATAGTACCTGTTCTGCCCGAACAAATTTTCCCGGAGGTTGTGAATGTAGGATGCCTCCGCGTAGGTCAATTCCCCCAGTACCCCCTGTTTGGCCATGTTCAGCAACCAGAGCTCTTCCGACCCATAGCAGACATTCTCCAGCATCATACAGTGTTTTTGCATTTCTTCGGCCGTGTTGACCAGTTTCCAGCATCCGTCCACCGTGTAGGCGGCCGGTACCTCCATCGCCACGTGCTTGTCCTGTTTCATGGAATAGACCGACATCGGAACGTGCATGTTCCAGTTCGTAAACACCAGCACCAGATCCAGGTCGCCCCGATCAGCAAGGTCCTTCCAGGCATCTTCCGAGCCACTGTAGGTATCCGGGTCCTGACCGTTCTCCTGAAGTACGTTCAGCACCGCCTCCACACGTTCCTTACGAAGATCACAGATGGCCTGAATCCTGGCTTTCTGAGGATACATTGCATTGACCAGCTTTGTCATGCCCGTTCCCCGGTTACCAAGCCCGATAATTCCCACGTTCACGGGGGAAATCGGATCGTCCTTTAGCCCGATGACGGAGTTCCCCTTCCGTTCCGGTTCGTCGGAGATGTCCTCGATCACTTCCTCAACGTCCACCACGGACATGCCCGCAGCTCCGGCAAGCCCTGCATTCGTTCCCATCAAGCTGGAAATCTTCAAGAATGAACGCCGTGAAAGTTCTTTTTTCATGGGTATCTCCTGATCTTAACACAAAATAGAACCTCGTTCTCCTGTCCGCTCAACCAACTTCGGACGGGCGAGAAACATCCAACACGAAACGATGTTAAATTACACTTTTTCCGAAAATATTTAAAATCGTTCCCGTGGTGATGGATTTTATCAGGTTCGGTCGAGGAACGCCGGCAGGTCGACCTTCATCTGAAGACGGTTTCCGAAGGATCATACTGTAAGCCCGGGAAGTTGGAATCCGTACCGTCCTCCGGGAATTCCTATTCACCACCCTTTCTTCAATCTATCGGTGACGAGTCATCCGTCTGATCAGATTCGCAGGATGATGAAAAACACCTAATACAAAACGAGGAATGCCACGCCGTGACTCAGGAAAGCGCAATCCGGTTCGATGGCAAACATCTCCGGAAGTTCGTTTTTCTTCACCGACCTCGCAATCGACCGGAGCCGTTCAACGACGTCCGGATGGGCATCGGCCACGTTGTTCGTCTCACCGAGGTCTCGTCCAAGGTGATATAGTTCGGTCTCCTGCGTCCCGCGGTCGAGCTTCGTATAATGGGTCCTGAATCCGTCAAGGTTCGGCAGACGCAGCTTCCAGGGTCCTTTTCGCACACATTGCAGTTCGGATTTTGAATAATACAGGAACCGGTCGCGAGCGCCGTCCTCGTCACGTCCCAGTAGAAGTTTCCGCTGATTCACGCCGTCGATGATCCGGTTTTCCGGGAGGTGCTCACTCGCCCCGGCCATCGCCGCCCGGACATATCCCACTTGCCCACGCATCCGGTGGCATATCCCGCTTTCCTGAGCACTTCCGCAACCGCGACCTCCTCCTCATCCACTGCATCCCGTTCATATTGATTTCACCCCTGTAGTTCATTAATATTGCTCTTTATTATATGGATGTTCGGACGACTGTCGTGCGAGCGGCTGTACATCAGGATCTTCCCGCCCATGCGGTGGTTCATATTCCCCCTGGCCGCGACACTCAACCGGCAACGGCAATGAATTTCCTATTTCTGTATGACGTGCTCCGAATCGAGGGGCGGAGCCGGTGATATCATCATTTTCCGGCGCGTCGAACGGGTCGTTCTTTTTCTTTATTTCATGAAGTGAACAGTTATGAAACTGTTGAATATATCCAATTTCTCGATCCTTTTCCTGCTCTGTCTGTTTCTTCTCCCGGTAATTTCCGGAATTGCTGTCGGGAAGGACGAAGAAGCGATTTCACTGTACGTCTCCCGTGACACCGGAAACAACGAGTGGTCGGGTCGGCTGAAGTCCCCGAACAGTGACCGAACGGACGGTCCCTTTGCAACGATACGAAAAGCGAAATCCACCATTCGAACGTTAAAAAAGAAAAAAGATGGACTTTCCCGTACGGTGACCGTTTACGTACGGAACGGACGGTACGCTCTGCGCGAGCCCCTTGTCTTAACACCGGAGGATTCAGGCAGTTCGACCCATCGGATTACCTATAGCGCGTACCCCGGGGAATCGCCGGTGATCAGCGGAGGACGCCGGCTCGGAGACTGGCAGAAGACAGAGGGGAACCTGTGGAAAATGAAACTGGATCGTGTGGCCGAGGGGGAGTGGTCCTTCCGGCAACTCTGGATCAACGGAAAACGGCGTCAGCGGGCCCGGATGCCCAATGACGGCTATTATGAATTCCGGAAAATGGTCAGGCCGGACAACCCCAAGGCGGAGGTAAATCGCCGGGCGTTCGTCTTCAAAGAGGGACAGATCAAAGCGGACTGGACGAACCTGCAGGACGTGGAAATTCTCAAGTTCTTCGGCTTTAACGAATCACGCCGCACCATCCGGAAAGTCGATACGAAAAACAACGTCTGCTACCTCGCCGGTCCGATGACGACCTGGGAAAAACGACCGATGAACTGGTTCGGAAAACGGTTCCTCGTCGAAAACGTGCGCGAGGGCCTGGACCAACCCGGTGAATGGTATCTCAATAAACAGACCGGGGTCCTGTGGTACCATCCCACCGAAAACGAGCGGTCCACTGAATCGGTTACGACCGTGGCGCCGGTGCTCAACAACCTCATCACGTTTCGTGGAACCCCCGGGAAAAAGCGGGTGAAAAACATTACAATCGAAGGATTTACGCTGCAGTACAGCGGCGCTTCGTTTCCGGATACCGGTTACAACATACACCAGTCCGACCCGTTCGTCCCCGGGGTCATCGAAGGAAGAGGAACCCGTGACATTCGCCTATCACAAAATGAGATCGTCCACGTCGGCACGGACGGCGTGGATTTTCGAGCGGACAACCGCAGGCTCGCGATTGTCGGCAACGAAATGCATGATCTGGGCGGCGGGGGCATCCAGATCGGCGAAACCGGAGAACCGAAAAACCGTTCGCAGGAAACCACCCATAATCGGGTAACGGACAATGAAATTCACCACGGTGGAAAAATATACCTGGTGGGGGCCGGAATCTGGGTCGGCCAGAGCGCATACAATACGATCGCCCACAATGAAGTTAATCACATTCCGGGTATGGCCGTTTCCGTCGGATGGACCTGGCGGGATAAACTGACGTCCTGCCACCACAATAAGATCAGATTTAACCATATCCACGACATCGGCCTCCGCCTCATCGGCTCCGCCAGCGGGATTTACTTGCTTTCACGACAGCCGGGAACGGAAGCGCACCACAACCTCATCCATCACCTGAGCCGGTACACGGCGGGCATGACGGATCCGGGGTTTGAACCGTCCCATGCAACCTTTGGATTTCAGCTGGATAACGGGTTCAGTCAGGGAACGATCCATCACAATGTCGTTCATCACGTACCGGACGCCGCTTATAAGCAGATGGGCACCGATCACAAAGTCTACAACAACGTCTTTGCGTACGCGAAACTGGGGGATGGATTTGAAATCCTTCGAAGAAGTGATCAGGGCGCGTTGTTTTTCCATCAGAACATCGTGCTGTCGAAGACCCAACACCTGATCGGAGGGCACTGGGACAAACGAAACGCCCGGATGGATTACAACCTGTACTGGTCGTCCGACGGTCCCCCGCGATTCGACGGGGGATCACTCAAAAACTGGAGAAAAACGGGGCGAGATCGAAACTCCGTTGTGAAAAGGCCGGATTTTGCCCCGATCAAACGCGGGGACCGCGTGTTTGACCCCGGCAGCGTGGGCAAGCGAATTGGATTTGAAACGATCGATCTGCGGTCCGTCGGCCCGCGCGAACCGGATCGTCAACCGTGACCTGCGGATTTACAGACGAGGTCAAGGTCAAGAGAAAAAATTGATCCGAGAGGATCAGTCAGTTTTCTTTCAGTTTCTCGATGAGTTTTGCGGCGGCGGTCCGGACGTCCTGAACGTTATCAGGCCGGTCCAGAAGCTCCGTGGAGTATCGGCCGAGACGTTTCACCTGATCCGGCACGGGCGCAAGGTTGGACACTCTCTCCATCAGCTTTTTCGCCTTTCGTTTTAATGAGCTGTTTCCCGTGTTCTCCATGCGCTCCCGCAGAATTCGAAGATACTCGTAATCCTCCACTCCTTCCCGGACCTGCACAAGTCGAATCGAAGGAACCGGCCGGGGATGATTCACGAACTTGCCCGGATACACCAGGTACCCGTCGCCGTTCGGATAACGGACGTGATACGATTTGCCCGGCTGACCGCTCTGCTGAATGTACCGGTGCCAGCCCTGTTCGTACGGATTGCCCGTGAGCCAGTCAATACCCCAGAACTCGTACCCTTCCGCGTCGTACACGAAGCAGTAATACGGCAGGAGCCGTTCGATGGCGCAGTACGGGGTGTCGGTGCACATCTGACCGTCCGTGGTAAACAGGATACGATCTCCTCGTTCCCGGATCTGACGCATTTTCTCCGGCTGAACGTGACCGGTGTTGCCGATGCCCCAGACGTCCAGGGTGTCGGTCCATTTCCGCCGGTGATGCCAGGTGCTGCTGTACACCGGGATCGCAGAATCGACCTCGTGGATCATGTCGCTCAGTGCGTTTAACTGCCGTTTGATCCGGTCCAGCCGGTACCAGGGTTCATCCGAGAGGTATAGCATCGTGCGTTGCGCCCATCCCTTCTCCTTTACGTGACTCCAGTACGAGGAGAGGGCAGCCTGATATGCCGAACGATAGTCGGAACGGAGCGACCCTCGATCAGTCCCCTCGTACGGATGGGCCCCCGGATACGGATCAAGACCAAAGATCCGGTCCGGGGGATGCCCCCAGCCGAAAAGCGTAAAAAGGTCCGGCATGTACGCGTGCTGGAAGTTCAATTCGTTGAAGAAGAACTTGGCAGCCCGGTCGTAGGCCTCGAAATTCGCCCGGACCGATCCGTCCTCGTACGTAAATTCGGGATTCGGATAAATTTGACCCGGATTGGTCCGATATTCGGACATAAATTTCCACATACGTCTCCTTGCTTTCTGCCGGGACTCGCCGGTTCGACGCCATTTCGGGCCGTCGCCCCGCACGTCATAGACGGCTTTCAGGTGATGTTGTTCCGGGAGGGTAAAATCCCGGACACGAACGTCGAACGACACGGTTTCAAGAGTGCTGGAACGATGTCTGAACACGACCTGCCCGGCGTACGAGCCCGCTTCGACGGTTTCGGGTACGTCGATCGTGATCCAGACCGGCTGTGTCGTTTGTGCCGGAAGGTCGAAGGTCTGTCGGGGAAGAATCGGGTCGGGCCAGAATCCCGGCCATCCGTCACTCGCCCCGTCACCTTCGTCCGGTCGTTTGCGATGCCACGCCGGTCCTTCGAAACGGTAATATCCGGATTGTTGATCCACCGGCACATATCCGACAACCCCCACCTGTTCCACGTCAAGTGACGTGCCCCGGTCATTCGCGGGAGCCCGGACCTGAACGGACACATCCTCAAGGTTCCGGGGAGCTCGAACGGCCATCTGCAGGGGTTCTTTTTCGTTGCGTGCAGCGGAAATCCGGATCGGTCTGTTCGGTGAACGGCGTGGTGGAGGATCGTCCCGAAACACCTTCACGATGGGATTCACCGTCCACGCGGTGAATTCGCCCGTGCGCCGTGCAGGGGCGACCTCGAGCGGTTCCAGATCCGACACGCGAGAAGCGGGGGTAATCACGACTCCGTCGTGCCGAAGCGTCCCCGAAGCGTTCATCGTGAGGTGCGCTTCAAACGTCACCCCGTCTGGAGGTGCAGTCAACAGTCCCGTAACGAGGGTCCAGTCAAAGGTCCCGGACAATCCCGTACCAACACTTTTGATTCCACCGTTCTCACAAAGGCCTCCGTCTGCATTCAGAAAGTGAGCATGAAGAAGAACGTCGCCTTTCCTCACGTTTTTCCCTTTTAACCACGCGGCGTAAAAATAAGTCTGTCCGGGATCGACCGATACCTTCTGCCTCCATCCCACCCAGTTCCCGTCCGCTCCATCCGGTACGTGGATGTAACCGCTCCGTTCACCAAATCGTCCCCCGGATCGAACCTCGACCTGATGAGTGTCAGGACCCATGTCTCTTCCTCTCCACGCGGTCGAATCGTCCGCTTTCTTCTCAAAGCCCGGGTTGTCAAGAAGGTTTGGAACATCGCTGAAAAAATCGGAATAGTCTCCCGACGGATCCGGAACTTTCGCGTCCTCTGCCGAAAAGTAGGCGTGAAACAGGCGGGCGCTCCTGGCGGGAATGGACGTCATGAACGCACGCTGATCCCCCAGTTGGTATGAGGGAATCTTTTCGTTACCGTCCGTGAAATGGACGTTTGTTCCGGCTCCGCGACGGTTCAGACGGACGGTAAACCGGGACGGGTCCGCCAGTAGTAGAACCTCACGAGAGTGCGACGACAGATTCAACACGTCAAACGTACTGCGGTACGGCCAGTCGCTCGACGACAGATTCCACTCCTCATTACGGGTGTCCGAAAGTGAAAGGCGTTCATGATCCGTGGCCGATACCTGCAGCTTTCGTCGGCCCAGCCGTTCCAGCGACACGTCGTCGAACCAGGCTGTGCCCGTTCCCCGAAGAACGGTTCCGAGCGACGCCGTCGTTGCAGTTTTCGGAACCTGAAATGTGATCGATACACGTTTCCAATCAAACGAGCCGTCACCGGCCTTTACCTGCCTGTTCAGCATCATGGGATCCTCTTCCGCACCAACGTGAATATACCACCCGGAATGACCTTTTACTTCCCGTGCCCGAACCCACCCTTCCATTCGATATTTCGCACCGCCCACCACATTGATGTCCCGCTGCCGGTGGGCAATCCAGGTTGCCTGTGCCCCCTCGCTAACGGTAGTTTTCAGACATCGGTCCCCGGAGTGCGGCTGTTCAGTACTCCAGGAAACGGAATGCCGGGCATCCCCCCTGTCCGGATCCCAGCAGCGGGGATGCGGCCCGGTTCCTTGCTCCATGCCTCCGTTGCAGACCCCCACTTTTGACTCCAGATACTCGCCTACGTCCCAGGCGTCGGAATTGCTGAAATACACGTAATAGGTCGTGGTCTGGCGGGGGTTACACTCGGCGGGCAGCACCAGGCGACTCCCTTCGGAAATCGTTCCGGATGTAAGAGGAAGGCCGTCCGGAGTTCGCAACCGATAGAGAAGTTCCGTCCCGTCGTTCCGGCATACACGAATCGCCCCGGCCCGGGCTCCGATCAACTGTTTCGTAACCCCCTCGCCGTCAATCGTCAGAGACACCGGTTCCCCTTTCAGCGTTCGATCGGAACGGTTGTGAATCTTCACCTGAATTCGCTGTTTCCAGTATCCGCCCCGATCCAGCGCAAGTGGATGATGCCACTCCGAACCGGAAACA
>CAYXQY010000053.1:14405-21020 GCA_964466525.1 uncultured Planctomycetia bacterium | reverse complement strand
AAGAGGTGACCCTGGAGGTACCGGAAGAAGAGGAGGAAGAGAAACAGCCGATCACCAAGACGGAGATCAAGAAAGAGATCGAGAAGGAGACGGAACAGACGAATCCCCGGGTGGAGACGACGGAGAACATGGAGGAGGTGGATTCGGAGATGACTGCGGAAACCGGGCAGAGCTTGAAGTTTGACTCGGACACCCAGAACAACCAGGAGGCGGAGCGATCCATTGCCCTGAGCGGGGGAGGAGGGGGTGGGACCTACGGACAGCGAGGGGGGCCTGGTCTTTCATCGGATGGAAAAGGAGGAGGGGGGGCTACCGAAGGAGCCGTGGAAGCGGCACTGAAATGGCTTGCGAGACACCAGAACGAGGAAGGATACTGGGATGTGGACAACTATGATTCCCAATGTCCGGAGGGAAATAAGTGCGAGCTGTTTCTTGACGAACGGGGGAATACGGATGTAGGGGTCACCGGTCTGGCACTGCTGGCGTTTCTTGGGGCCGGATACACCCATCAGTCGAACGAGAAACTTGGAGGAGTAAACACCGGTGATCTCGTGAATAGTGCACTCCGATGGTTGAAAGACAGACAGAAGAATAACGGTGCGTTTGACTGGTCGGGACGGCAGATGTACAACCACGCGATAGCGGCAATGGCTTATGCGGAGGCATACGGAATGACCGGTGCCCCCCGGCTCAAAGGAATTGCACAGAACGGAATAGATTTTCTCGAGCATGCCCAGAACGAGAGCGAAGGGGAGCGTCTGGCGTGGAGATACAAAGAGAATAGCGGGGAGAACGATACATCGGTAACAGGCTGGTGTGCAATGGCACTGAAATCTGCTGAGATTGCCGGGCTGGATACGTCCGAGGAAGCGATGCAGGGGGCGCTCAGGTGGGTGAAACAGAACACCAACAAACGCGGGTTAACCGGGTACCGAGGTAAGATTCAATCCCGGAGTGAAGCCCTCGACCGACGCGCTATGACGCCGGTGGGTATGATGATTCGGTTGTTCGTCAACGATGACCTGTACAGGGAGGAACTACAGGCGTTGAAAAAAGGGGCGGATTTTGTTGTGAATCACCTGCCTCAATGGCATGAAGGAACGGATATTGGATCGGATCGAATGGATTACTACTACTGGTACTACGGGAGTCTGGCCCTGTTCATGTTTGCCGGACCGGATACCCGGTTCGAGCAGCTGGGGTACTGGCAGAAGTGGAACCAACCAATGCAGAAAGCGGTTCTCTCCGGTCAACAGACGGCCCGTGACGGTCACGAGGTGGGATCATGGGATCCGGTGTCCCGGTGGAGCCCATATGGAGGACGGGTCTACGTAACGGCCCTGAACGCACTGACCCTGGAGGTGTATTATCGATACGACAATGCATTATTCCAGTAATAGGGACATGAGATACATCGGAATTTTCTTCGGATCGGACTTTTCGTTCTACTTCCAAAAGTTTTAAACAGATGCAGTTCATTTAATCTTTCAGAGACAGGAAGAATCATGCCAGCCAGCGAGCAGAAACCCACGGACGAAGAGGGATTTCATGGAGACGAAATATACGAGGAAGAGGTGTACGAGGAACCGGTGAACGAACCGGAGGGCCGGGGCGGTACGCCGTTGAGCACGTGGGTGGCGGTGTTCGGTTCCTCGGCGGTGTTTCACGCCCTGCTGTTGATTCTGCTGGGGCTGATCGTCATCAGTGAGCCACAGGAAGACCAGGAAGAGGTGACCCTGGAGGTACCGGAAGAAGAGGAGGAAGAGAAACAGCCGATCACAAAACGGGAGATCAAGAAAGAGATCGAGAAGGAGACGGAACAGACCAATCCCCAGGTGGAGACGACGGAGAACATGGAGGAGGTGGATTCGGAAATGACCGCTGATACCGGGCAGAGTTTGAAGTTTGACTCGGACACACAGAACAACCAGGAAGTGGAAAGATCCATCGCCCTGAGCGGCGGAGGTGAGGGCGGTACATACGGAGAGCGAGGGGGCGCCGGGCTTTCCGGAGATAGAGGGGGCGGCGGTACGTCACAGAGGGCCGTGGAGGCGGCACTGAAGTGGCTTGCGAAACACCAGAATGAGGAAGGGTACTGGGATCTTGACAACTACGATGAGCAATGCCCGGAAGGCAATCGATGCAAGGTATTAGTTGATCACGACCGACCGATGGATGTAGGAACAACTGGCCTTGCTCTTCTGGCGTTTCTGGGTGCAGGGTACACCCACCAGTCCGACGAGAATCTAGGGGGGATTGACGTTGGGAATGTGGTGCACAGGACCCTTCGCTGGTTGAAGGAACAACAGAAGCAAAATGGTGCATTCAGTGAGGTCGATCCTCAGATCAACGCCCGACAGGAACCGATGTACAACCACGCTATAGCGGCCATAGCCTACGCGGAGGCGTACGGAATGACGGGTGCTCCCCGGCTTAAAAAGATTGCTCAGAAAGGTATCGATTATCTGGAAAATGCCCAGAACAAAAACGACGGAGAGCTACTGGCGTGGAGATACGAAGCAAACAGCGGCGACAATGATACGTCGGTAACAGGCTGGTGTGCGATGGCCTTGAAATCTGCTGAAATCGCGGGGCTTGAGACGTCTGAAGAAGCGCTTCAGGGTGCGCTGAGGTGGGTGGAACAGAACACCAACCAGCGGGGGCTGACCGGATACGCCAGCAAGATGAACTCCCGCGGTGAAGCACTTGACCATCGTTCGATGACACCCGTGGGGATGCTGATCCGAATGTTTGCCAATGATGATTTGTATAAAAAGCAACTGAAGGCCTTGAAAAAAGGAGCGGATTTTGTTGTGAGCAACTTACCGAAATGGCATGAAGGAACGGAAATTGGATCAGATAAAATGGATTACTATTACTGGTATTATGGAAGTCTGGCCCTGTTCATGTTTGCCGGGCCGGATACGCGGTTCGAGCAGCTGGGATACTGGCAGAAGTGGAACCAGCCGATGCAGAAGGCCGTTCTTTCCGGGCAACAGACAGCACGTGACGGTCACGAGACGGGATCGTGGGACGCCGTATCGAGATGGTCACGAATAGGGGGGCGTGTCTATACGACGGCAATTAATGCTTTGACCCTGGAGGTGTACTATCGATACGACAATGCACTGTTTCAATGATGGGATTCTGATGGATACGGGAGAGAGGAGATGGATTTCACGCTTTATACATCCCGTTTCGAGTGTTGTAACCGCACCAGACTACACGCCAGGCCCAGGCTATTTTTCAACGCGGGGAAATCAAAAGATCGAATAGGGTGTCAGACTGGCCGAAGGGCCGACCTGAGGAAAGAAATAAGCAGCATCGGATGGACTCGAATAGTTTATAAAGGCCAGGGAGGCCGGGAGTTACACGGAACAGGGGGGGGGAGGAAAGATGTTTCGGCGCTTGCCGTACGTGTTTCCCGGGACATCAAGAAAAACGTCAGGTCCTCGGCGAAATCCTTCCTTCAGGATTGTGGAGCTTGTTTGTCGGTGGTTGAGAGCAGGTGTGCAATCTCCTCCCGGTCGTCCGAGTCGACCCGTTCCACATCAACCTGACTCCAGTTGATTTTCTCCAGTTCGGTTCCGGTAAACACCCAGATATAAGGGTCCCGGTTTGACTGACAGGGACAGCTTTCACGGGGAAACGTGCCATCCGATAAATTGACGTTCGGGGAATGCAGCAGGTTTTCGGGCTGATGCTGGATGACAATGCGTTTCACCTTCTTCGTTCCCGTGTCGTACCAGGTAATTACCTGGGCGTGAATGGAATCGATGGACGAAACCTCAAGGGACGTGTCTTCCGAGTGATCCACGTGTCGGTACTGGAAGGAATAGATCTCGCCCTCCTTCGTTTCCTCCTGATGTAAAAGGTCGGAGGCCTGTTCCGGATCAAGGGGTTCGGGAGAAGTCATGGCAGTTTTCCTGAAAACAAGATAAGGAACGATCGTGCGAGAGAATTGAACGGGTTTTTCTCCCCGGGAGACGAGGAACACATCAGAGCTCGTGGTTGAACGAACACTACGATAAATTTCGCTTCTTTCGGCCGGGCGGTGGTACAGGTGTACAGTTGCGAGGCCGGCAGGTGACCTAACCCGATGTCCGGTGTCCTGTTAGAGGTGTTATCCTGGTGACGCATGAGCCGAGGGACTGTTCTGTAAAAGAAGTCCAAACAGGTTGCTGAGCGTTACAAGTGTTTCCCGGTATGCGTTCCAGATGGATTGATTGCCTTCCATCAGTTTTCGCTCCCTGGGGTGTAAATTGACCTGCAGGACACCGAAATCCCGGTTTTCGCCGCGCAGTTGAAGCACGAACTCATTCGTTCCGGATCGCAGAATCGGCTCGTCGCCGGAAAGGACACGGGCCACGGGATGATCGGCGTCCGGTAAGATCGGCTCCCGGTCTGACGTTTCCGGGGAAGAGGGCTTGAGTGCCGTTCGTGATTCGTTGAACAGGTAAAATGTGACGCCCCGGTAGTTCAGCCCGGTGCGTTCCTGTAACCTGGACGCAGCCGTCCGGAAGAAATCCTGTTCGGGGTCGCGGTTCATCAGATTGGAGGTTAGTTTGGGTACCTTCCGGATTTTTTCCGTGAGCGCAAGAATCCGGTTGTTTGCCTCGACCGCTTCGTTCAGCTGTTTCTTTAATGTTTTTTTTCGTTCTTTTTCCCCTGATATCTCCCGCATGACCCCGTAGAGCAACTGGTGATCTCGAACGGTTCGGGATCGTATTGCAAGGCGAATGGGAAACGTTTGACCCCGATGATCCAGGCCGAACGCACTGTAGGTTCCGTCCGGGATCCGATCCGGAGCCCGGCGCGCGAGTTTCAGGAGCTGTTCTTTCTCGGTGTGAATCAGATCGTCCGCTCGAGTTGATCCGTCGGTCAGTGCATCACGGTCGTATCCGTACAGGGACTGAAACGGTTCGTTGACCTCAATAAAAACCCCGGAAAACAGGTGAAGCACGAACGCGGGATGGTAACACTGTTCAAAAAATGACTCTTCATAGTGGGAGGGGAAAATGTCATTCCGTATAGTATTGATCTGTTCCCGGATATCCTCCGGTTCGGATGGTTTATTGAACCCGGGTTCGTCGTTGTTATGCCGGATGTTCATGAGTCGTATCCGATCTCCCAGTTAGAACCACATTGTATCGACCCGCTTCCCCAGGAACAGTGATTGTATCGATGTTTCGCTTTCATGTAAAATAAAATAAAATGATGCAAATAATCGAAGTAAATAAACGGATCGTGGGGGAGAGCTTCGCAGGAGTCCGTATTCCGAGACAAGACCGTCAGCGCATTGCCGGGAAAATCAGGTTTTGATAAGAGCACGATTGTGACCTATCTCTTTGCACTTACGTTGAAAGGGTTTTAAAGCAACCTCCCTGGCCCCGGTATCCTCAATAAAACGATTGAATCGAGTTTCGAACCGGATCAGTTTCGGTTTTCCATGACTTTAAAAAAATGCGTTTCACCTGTACGATTAAGAAATGAGTTCGTTTTGTCTTACGACTTTGTTCCACGTAAAGAAAGTAGGAAAAATGAAATACAGATCTCTTTCCAGGACCCGATCAGGCCCATTCCGGGGTGTCATCGGAACGCTTGTTATGTCGATCCTTCTCCTGTTCGGGACGGTCGTGCTCGTTGAAGGCGAATTTCAGGGCGGTTCCGAACGGATGTTTTCGGACACACCGGGGAACTCCATTCTGCGCATGTACCACGGAAAGACCGCCAACGGTACACGATCGGGTGTCTCACCCGTTCCATTTTGTGCGCCTCCGGAGCCGGGGAATGCATCAGAAGCCGGAAAGAGAAAACGGGCTCAGCTGCGTGAAAAACGCAAGCAGCAGATCAAGCGACTCGGACGCAAGTACGTTCCGGATGGAAATTTGACCATTAACAGCCCCGGAGCAATCAAAGGGGCTCGAATGATGGAGGACCCGTGGACGCTGGAGACGATCCACTATAAGGTCAAAACGGATATCAGCAAGAAGGCCGTTGGGGAGATCGCCCTGATCATGGAAATGTTCTACAATGCCTTTGTCGGGTCTCCTCTTTTCAGCATTGACGAAACGTCCTATCAAAAATTACCGGTGATCGTTACGAAAAACCGGTCGGAATTTACAAAGGTTGTTGCTTCGTCCGGAATCAACGTGGGTTCTTCCGTGAGGGGACTGTTCCTTAAATCGTCGACGGACCGGAAAATGGTGGCTTATTATTTTCACGATAACGATATGGACATGAACTTGGGCAACGTTCTACTTCACGAGGGAACACATCAGTTTCTCGATCTAACCATGAAATCCGACGTGCCGATCTGGCTGGAGGAAGGACTAGCGTCGTACTTCGAAAACAGCCGGTTTGACGGATGGAAACTGAAGACGGGGCAGGTGAATGTAGACAGGTTACGTACGATACGGAGACAGATTCGGTTTGATCCGAAGGGTACCAGAGGATTCCTGAAGGACCTTCCGGATCTCATGCGGATGAGCGGACGGCATTTTAGCGGGAGGAACTACGCTCAGGCCTGGAGCCTGGTTCATTTTCTGATTCACTGGCAGGATGGAAAGTTACTGAAAAAGGTTCGTGACTACCTCGATTATTACAAGCAGAAAG
>CAYXQY010000053.1:0-14395 GCA_964466525.1 uncultured Planctomycetia bacterium | reverse complement strand
TGAAAAAGGACCCTGTGCAGGTTTTTCGGGAAATTTTCGGGTTTCACCCCGATGAGATGAGAAAAGCCTGGAAGAAGTACGTATTGGAACTGTAGACTTCCGGGTTTAGTGCAAAGTGGAGAAGATCGACCCGGTAAATTCACCGTTGCCAGAGTTTACATGAACGGCATGTTGTTTTGATGGGAGAACCCCTTTTGGAACACTTAATTCAGAACCTGAACCTGCCGGGTTACGAGATGAAGAAGAAGATCGGCGAGGGTACCTCGGGAGTAGTATACAGGGCCCGACAGAGCCGGCTTGATCGACCGGTGGCCATCAAAGTACTTCGTCCCTCACTGACCGATGACCCGTCATACGTGAAGCGCTTTCACCAGGAGATCCGGACGGTGGGAAACCTCAACCACCCGTCCATCGTGCAGGCGTACGACGTGGGTGAACAGGACGGGATGCATTATTACGTAATGGAATACATCGATGGAAAAACCCTGGCGGATCTTATCGAGGAAGAAGGAAGAATCTCACCGGATCGAACCCATACCATTGGACTGCAAATTTCGCGTGCTCTCGCCCACGCCAGTGAAAGTGGATTGATTCACCGGGATATAAAACCTGAAAACATCATGATCGCCGATGATGGGTCGGTGAAGTTATGTGACCTCGGGCTGGCACGGAAGAGGGACGGAGATGAATCGACCGACACGTCACAATCGGTGCTGGGCACCCCGTATTATATGGCGCCGGAACAGGCGCAGAACGAGGAACTCGATATTCGAACGGACATTTATTCGCTTGGTGCCACCATTTATCACGCCGTGACGGGTCGGGTTCCTTACGAAGGGGACAACGTTCGGGCCATCTTGAAAAAGCACAGGGCGGGGAACCTGACTCCGCCCCGGGAGCTGAACCCGAATCTCAGTTCCTCGTTGAGTCAACTTATCGAGAAGATGATGGCACCGGATCCGGAAGATCGTCCACAGAGCGCAGAGCAGCTCCAGGAGTCGTTCGAGAACCTCCGGGATGGTCGTCGGAAAAAGGTGAAGAGACGGTCCAGAACAGTGCGTTCCGGGAGCAGACGGAGCAGAAAGTTTTCCAATATTACCCTGGTGTTTCTCCTGCTTCTCGGTCTGGGTTTGGCCGGCGGTATTTATTTTGTCGTGTTCCAGAATAAGGAAGGGCAATCTCAGACCAACGAGACATCCGTCACGACGTCCGAAACGGATAAGGGGACAACAGAAAACGCGGAACGTACCGGGGAGAAGGGCTCCGGTTCGGAACCGTCCGAAAAAGAAACGACCGAGAAGTCCGTTCAAAAGCGGTTCGAAGAGCTCAAACTGGAGGCCGGGAATATTGATGGAACGCCGGAACGTGTCAGGCAGCTGGTCTCCCGTCTGGATGCACTCAAAAAACACATGAAGGATAACGGACTGAGACAGGAGGTGGAGTCATTCAGACATTCGTTTCTAAATGAACAGGCACGCAAAAACCTGAACCGTCACATGAAAGAACTGCCGGACGCTTCACTTCAGCAACTCGTGAAAACCCATCAGTTACTGGTGGACCCGCCGGACGTTTTCTCCGGCACGTCTGTATGGCAGAACGACGTGAACGAGAAGAAACAACAGGTCAGACACCGGATTGAAGACCGGCTCCGGGAGATGAACGAACGGCAACGGCGTAAAATCCTTCACCGGTTGCCGGAAGATCAGGCCCAGCTCGTGCGGGGGCTGGTGCCGGAGGATGATCAGGAAGAACAGGAGGAGAAGGGGGAAGGAACCGGAACTGAATCGGACGTATCGCTTCCGCTGACGCTGAAAGCCAATGAGGCCTCTCTTGACGGAGCCGTGTTATCGAAGGGTAAAGTGCTGGTTCGTGGTTCGAAGCAAGCTCATCTGGAGTGGTCGTTTCCAATTGAGAGCAAGAACCCGGTGCCAATTCGTCTGACGTTCCATTATTTACTGGAGGGAAACCAAAAGGCTCAGGTACGTTGTCTGGTGAACGGTCGGGAGATTGTAAACGGTACGTTGAATCCGACCGGGGGATCCGATAACTGGGGAACGGCTTCCACTGACGCAACCGTAGCGTCCGGAGAGAATACGCTTGCACTGGTTGTTAACGGGATCGAGGGGTTTCAACTGAACCAGGTACGCCTGCACAGGCCAGACGACAACGAAGAAATGGACCAGTCTATCAGTGCCAGTACGGCTTCAGGGAAGGGATCGGATAATGAGGATTTGGCGTACGAAGGCCCGCTTGAATTTATCGATGCAACCGTCGGATCGGTTGCGACAGCCATTAATTTCGGTGGGGGCCAAACCAGGGTTGAAGACATCCAGTTTCGCGCGGATCCGTTCAGCGGAGACGACAAAAACGCCCGGACCGGAAGACCCACACAGGTGGCGGGTTCGGTGAAACCGGCGTCGGCCAGGCAGGTATACGGAAAGCAGCGGGCCGGGACGGATATGACGTTTGTCCTCCCACTGGCAAATGGACGTTATACGATCCGTCTGTACTTTATAGAGACCTGGTTCAGCCACGAAAACGGACGCCGATTCCATGTGTCTTTACAGGGGAAACGGGTGCTTAATAATTTTGACATTTATCGTGAGGCGGGTGCCAAAAACAAAGGTATTACGAAGACGTTTACGGATATTCCGGTGACCGAACGGAAACTGGTGCTCCGGTTGAAGGGACAGGTCAAAGCGGGTATTAAAGACCATGCCATTATCGCTGGACTGGCAATCAGACGGACGAACTGAACACGTAGCAAGAGCTGTAAAAGCCGTACGACGGTTCATTACGGTCTCATAAACGCATCTTTCCGTGCATGCTGGAGCTACACACCATTCTCTGTTGAGTTAACGGTACCGAGGTATGGAGTCATATTCACGGGAACACAAAAAAATTGCTTCAATTCTCCTTGAGAACAGAGTCGTTTACAAGGGCGAACTCGAAAAAGCGATTTACGCCCACAGGATACTTCTGGACCGGGGGGCAGACATAACATTTCTCCAATTCCTCGTAGAGGAAGGGGTTGTTTCCGAAGAGGAGCTGCAGACCTATTTTCCCGAACGCGTACCTTTCAATCATTCTTCTTCACCTGACGGAACGTCGTTGAATGCAGAGAACCAGACAAATAAGAAATCGAAGTTATATCAGAAATACAGGCACCAGCAGTCAGAATCAGCGTGGAAATCCCGGGTCATTGCGACCGTCATCTTCCTGATCATAACTGCCTCTCTCGTCTTTGCTTATCATCACTATCAGAAGGGGCATGCTGCCGAATCTCTCCTGGAACGGGCCAGAATACTAAAAGAGCAACAAAAGTACAGGAAAGCGAAATCAGTCCTTACCGACGGGTTACTGGAACGTTACCCATCTTCGGAGGTGGCTTCTGACGGACGGACCCTGCTCTCCAGCATCCAGAATATCCTGAGGAGAAAAAAACAGATCGAGGAAAAACTGGGGGAGTTCTCCGCGCCTCCGCAAAGCTTCAGCAACGCAGGCGTAGAGGAAAAATACGAGATGAAGCAGACTCAACTTGAACACCTGAATCAACTTTACAGGCAAAATAAGCAGTTTCTCACGAACCATTTTGGGGCATCGTCTGACTCGAACGGATCCGGGGCACTCCTTGAAAAGATAAAAGAACGGAAAGAAACACTTCGCAATCAGTTGGCCAATTTAAGTGAACGCGTTTTCAGGAAGAAGGAAAACAGATAGGGGAATTTATTTCATCACGTAACTGGTCAAAAATCCGTGTCATACCGGAACCGAAGGCATGTGCTTTCGTATTCGGATAAATAATTCTTCCTTCCCCACTGATTGTTGACCGGTTACTCATACCCAATATTGAACTGATCTTTTTGACACGTACCATCGATTTGCTCAACCGCGTTGATACCGTACGCGAGAAAAGCTGGAGGAAAGGAGCAATGAACCGTACCGATCAAACTTGTTGATCATGATATCCGACCATCACTACTCCGAACCCCTAAGTTGTGGTGGTAATTCGGTTGTGGAAACACCGACTTGTCGAACAGCTGTTCGAAATATGAACTCGTCCATTCGAACACCTGCGGGAACGGAATTCTTCCTGAGTGCCTCTCTCGAACCGTGAAACTCATTGACCGGTGTCCGATCGGTTGACAGGAGGAATAGCAGAATCTATAACAGGGTATCTTGAGTGATCCTTCAGGTTTTGATTTCCGAACCTGGTTCGTTTCCCGTCAGGACCCGACCACTCGTTTCTTACGATCCGGAAGATACATATGAGCGAACAGGTATATCAATTTGTCCGACACACGGGATGGAGAGACCGGTTCGTTCTGCCGATGCTGGGTGTCGTTTTCCTGTTGATGTCAACCATTCTTCTGCAGGGACAGGTCCAGTACGTCGTTTCACCGGACGGGAACGATCGGAACCCCGGCACACGGGAACAACCGTTTGCCACGATCACCCGGGCCCGGGACGCCATTCGTCATCGAAAGAACAATGATAATTTCGACGGACCCGTGGAGGTCATACTGCGGGAAGGTACCTACCGGATTGACGAACCAATTATCTTCGCGCCGGAGGATTCAGGGACTGCAGACGCTCCCATAACGTACCGGGCCGCGGACGATGAACGGCCCGTTATCAGCGGGGGTCGTCCAATTCGGAATTGGGAAAAGGACGGCAACCTCTATCGCACTACGGTATCAGAGGTAGCTGAGGGGGAGCTTTATTTTCGTCAGTTGTTTGTTGGTGGAGCACGGGCCACACGGGCACGGACCCCCAACAAGTTCTACCTCCGTACCGCCGGTCCCATTCGTCCGCTCGGCAACCGTCAGGAGGCCCGCGGTGATAAGTCGACTAAAAATGGATTCCGGTTCCGAGAGGGGGACATAAGCCGGTGGGATGACCTGGACGACGTGACAGTTGAACTCTATCATTCCTGGACCAGTTCACTTCACTGGATCAAAAATCTTAATTTAGACCGCCGGATCATCCGGTTCACCAATTACTGCAACTGGCCGGTCGGATACTGGGAAACGTATCAGCGATACCGGATTGGAAACTACTTCGAGGCGCTTGACACCCCGGGTGAATGGTACCTGGATCGGGATGACGGTGTGCTGTATTACTGGCCTCGAGAAGACGAAAACCTTGACCGGGCAGAAGTGATTGCACCGGTTGTGACGAATTTGATGGAGTTCAGGGGGCATCCCGAGCAGGGCCGGTTCGTCAGGCACCTCCGATTTGAGGGGTTGACCTTCCGGTACCAGGACTGGTTTTTCAAGAAGAATCAGAAGGTGGATGGGCAGGCGCACTCCTGGAATAAAACGGCCGCGATTCAGGCAACCGGCCTCCAGCGTACAACGTTCCGGAACTGTGAGGTTGCGCACACCGGCACGCATGCCATCTGGCTGGGGAAGGGATGCAAACACAACCGGGTCGTCCGGTGTCTCATCCACGATACAGGAGGGGGTGGGGTGTATGTGGGGGAACCGGGAAAGGTCGGATACATGCCGGAAAACGATCGAGTGAAGGTGGAACGAAATGTCGTCGAAAACAATTTTATTCACCATACGTCCCATCGGCTGGGGGGTTCGATCGGGATCTGGGTCGGGTCAAGTTCGCACAACAGGATTCGTCATAACGAAATTTCGGACTTCGATTACACCGGGATTTCGGTGGGCTGGGACTGGAGTCAGAACGAGGAGATTTTCCAGCGCGGAAATATCATCGAGTACAATCACGTGCACCACAACGTAGGGGAGATCCTGAGCGACAATGGGGGCATTTACGTACTCGGACATTCGCCCGGAAGTGTCATACGGAAAAACGCCGTACACCATATCCGTCATTATCCGCACATCAACTCATCAAGAGGTCTATACCTGGATGGACACACGAGTCAGTATACGGTGGAGAACAACCTCGTTTATGACATTCGGGGAGAGGGAGCATTAATCAAAGGGGACAAAAATACAATTCAGAACAACATTTTTGCATTCTGTGGAGCAACCGGTCTGAGGCGCCTGGCAAAGACATCCAACGGATCCGTGACAATTCGACGAAATATTTTCGTCCAAAAAGAGGGGATGATGATCAACGGCATCTGTAAGCCGGAACGGTTCGCGCGAATCGATCACAACCTGTACCACGCAATGGGCAATCACAAACCGATATTTCATGACGGGTCATGGCAGTTGCTGGAGGATGTTCCGAAATCCGGTCCGGTGAACGTTGACCGGTGGCGGGAGATGGGACACGATGCACATTCCCTCGTGGCCGATCCGGGTTTTGCAAACATTCGGGAACGCAACTTTCAGCTACCGGAAGACTCGCCCGCGGACCGTATTGATTTTGAACGGTTTCTTTACGATAAAGCCGGCCTGCAGGGAGATGCGGAATGGGTGAACAAACCGGATACCATCGAGCGTGAACCACATCAGTTTGCTCCCCCGCCACCGAAACCGCCCATTTCGTACGACTTCGAAACCTTCAAGCCCGGAACCGTTCCGCTCGTGCGGGGCCGCCTGCACCAGGGCGGTGAGACCCGTATCGAGGTGACGGACGAATCATCGGCAGCTGGAAAACACGCACTGAAATTCAGGGATGGGTCCTCCGACAAGAACTGGTTTCCACACTGGTCCATCCGGTTGGATCCGGAACCGCTGAATCGAGTACAGTTCTCGTGCGACCTCCTGAACAGTTCGGCGTCACCGGCCCGGATTCACCTGGCGTTTCGCGACTGGTCCGGTCGTTCCTATCACTCCGGTCCGTTGCTTCGGGTTCTGGAAAACGGTTCCGTGAAAGTGAACGGAGAGAGCGTGGCGACCATGGCTCCCGGTACATGGACACGCGTGAAAGTTACGTTTAATACGGACACGAAAAATACATTTACCCTGCACATCGGGGAACCGGGTGGATCGATGAAAACGGCACGAGATCTACCGTTCAGGGACGAACAGTTTAATAAGGCCACGTGGTTCGGCATCACCAGTCCGGGAGAAAAGAAAGCGACCTTTTACGTGGACAACCTGAAGCTTGAGTGATCTTCCTCATGCTCGAAAACCCGACGTCGCTTCACGGCATGTTTTTGTTGATTGACTCGATATTTCGGTCGGTGTCATCCGTCACCGGAGGTGAAACGTTCCCTCTGCAAAATGAAAGCTGGAATTGCGAGGAAAATTCCGGTTTTGGTTACTCCGTAAAACGCCGTTCAGGTTCAAAAAATTGGAGAGGGTTAGCGAATCCGGTTATCAACTTTTGTCTCATGTGCATCATTTTCATTTGCCGCCATCCACACATCTTTTCCGGGAGGATTCTGGCTTGAAAACTCCGGATTCACGGACTAAAACCAAATTTATCGGGGAGGGGGGCGAATAAACGCTTAGCCCAATCTTCCTGCCTTTAAGGAGTACACCATGATAGACAAAAGCAACGGATTGCCCGATCGAATTGATCCCAAAACGACGCTCAAGCACAGCATGATTACGTTTGCAACGAGTTCTGATCCGTTATTCGATCACCGGGTTGGGATGGTACAGTTTCTGATGTGTCTCGTTTTCATCCTGGGTTTCCTCAAACGCCCCGTACACACACAGGACGAGACCCCGATCACCTGGCAGGGAAACGTCGATCGGAAGGGGGTACATGAGGATTATCCCTGGGTTGACGTGGAAGCGAACGGTACGCCATGGATGGTCTTCGTTGAACACGACGGGGAACACGACGTCCTGAAACTCGCCCGCCGGTCGAACGGCTCGATGAACGTCACGGAGGAGCTGGCCGGTCCCGGTATGATTCACCGGCCACGACTGATTCACACCGGCCAGGATACCCTGTGGGCCATCTGGTCGCAGCGAAATCTCCTGAACCAATGGGAACTGAAATTGCGACGTATTGTCGAGGGAACGCCGGAAAACACAAAAAAAGTGGGGGTTTCCTCTTCCAATCAAATCTTTCCGGACGCGTCGGTGGGACCGGACGGTCGGCTCTGGATTGCCTGGCAGGAGATGACCACGAACGGACGTCGAATTCGCCTGCGGTGGTACAGTGGGCGGTCGGACCGGCGATCAACCGTGTTTACCGTCAATGGTTCGGAAAGCCCATCAAACTGGCGACCGCGTATTGCGTGTGGATCCGATGGGAAGGCGCGGGTTGTGTACGAACGGGCGCAGAAGGGCGAATTTGATCTCATGCTGGCAACGGTCGGGAAAAATGGCGAGGTGAGTCGCACCCCGCTGGTTGAGACCCCATCGCACGAAGCCTACGCGGAAATCGCCGCTGGACCGGACGGAAACAGGTTTTATGTTGCCTGGGAACGTGGCAAGAAACACTGGGGACATGATTCCCGCTCCCATAAATTCGCGGTCGGGATGAACTCCGGGAAGCGAATCGGCGTCGCGTCGTTCAGCCGGAAAACGAATAACGTAAAATCTCTTCCACCGATCCGGCCCCTGCTTGTCGACATGATTGACGGGCTCGAAGGAGACCATCCCACGGGCCTGGTCGTCAATGAACCACAGGTTATCGTGGATGGCGCCGGGCGCCCATGGGTGTTTGTTCGTTGGGCGGTTAACAAAGTGACAGGAGAGAAACGGCGTGTCTGGCAGATTGCCGCCTGCCGGTACGATGCGGAACGAAATCAATGGACGAAACCTGTTCAACTTTCACCGAGTTCACACGGTCAGGACCGGCTCTGCAGCGTGGTTCGCGGCGCGGACAACACGTTATACGTATCCTGGCCCTCGGACCGCCGGCCCAATCCAGCGGGAACGCAAAACACCGGTGTGTTTCTTGCCAGAATAAACGCGAGAGCAAATCTGTCCGTACCCGACCAGGTGCCGGATCGTACGGAGGGAATACCGTCCCCTCCGCACACACATGCATCGGAAATTTCCTCCGATTCCGGAGCGGGCCGAAAGAAGGTAACGAACCGGGGAAAAACGTATTCGCTGTTCTGGGGAGATACGCACCGGCATACCGACTTGTCCCCCGATCGAACAATCTGGGACGGGACAGCTACCGAGCACTTTCGATACGCGTACGAAGTGGCCCACCTTGATTTTCTTGCCACCTCCGATCACACCGATATCGGCCCCCGATCGTATCAGCCCTATGAGTGGTGGCAGACCCAGAAAATCTCGGATTACATGACGACCCCGAACAAGTTCCTGGGTTTTTACGGGTACGAGCGTGAACAGGGTTATCCCTGGGGACACCGAAACGTTATTTTCGGCGAGCTCGGGGGGCCGGTTGTGTATATCAAAAGAAACACGTATCAGGATTCCCCCTGGCAGGCAACCTATCCCGTGTCGGACGGACCGGGAGAAATTACGCCCGACGAATTATGGGAGGTACTGCGGAAAGCAGGGAAACCGGTTGCCGTAATCAGTCACACGCCGGGAAACAGAGGAATGGGAACAAACTGGAAAAAATATGACCGGATCGATCCGCTCCTGGAAAACACGGTTGAGATTTTTCAGGGCGCACGAATCAGCTACGAGGGAATTGGAGCGCCGCAGCCGACCGTTGGACTGGACACGGACAAATCTCCGTTTGATCTACAACGTACGCCCAATGGCCAAAAACTTGAAAACAGTGTGCACAAACCGGGGACGTATCAGACCGCCCTCCGGGAGGGCCACCGGCTTGGCGTGGTTGCCAGCAGCGATCACATTTCCACTCATGCGAGTTTTGCCGGTGTGTTTGCGGACCGATTTACCCGGCTCGGGATACTTGAGGCCATTCAGAACCGCCATACAATCGCCGCCACCGATCAGATTTTTCTGCATTACACGTGCAACGGACACCTGATGGGAGAAGCGTTTCGGACCGATCAAAACCCTGCGTTACACATCCAGCTGGAAGGGACCGCCCCGATCAGTCGGGTCACGGTCATACGAAACGAGACAGATTATAAAACGTTCAAACCGAACGATGACACACAGCGTTTTGAAACGACCTTCAGGGACCCGGAACCGGTAAATGGTGAAAATCGGTATTACATCCGGGTGGTTCAGGAAGATGGAAACATGGCCTGGGCCTCCCCCGTCTGGGTTCAGTACCCCAAGGACCAGTAAGCCGATCGAACGAGCCCGGAAGAAAGGGATGTATCTCCGGACCGAACCCGAATCCTCTGATTCCAGCATCATGACGTCTGGATACCAGCTCTTCGCATGAGGTTGATGGTACGAACCCATCTTCCATGATCCCGGGACGGTTTTCGGTTCGATGGGAGTTGCTTTTCTGTTTGGTGATGATCGCCAATCCCATTCTCTCGAACTGGGGGACGGGCATTCTGGGCCGAACTTACGAGCTTCCTGTCAAACGATCTGGTGTTTCTGGAAGCGGGACGTGTGCTGTTCTGGATTGTGACCGGAATTGTCGTATGGGGGTTAATCCGTCACCGCTACGGAATTCGGCCGCCCTCATCGGACGGAAAGAAAGTGAAGCGCTCTTCTCCTGACCGGTTAACCATCTCTTACGTCCGTTTTCATTCTTAATCAAGGAAACAGATTGTGTAAGACCAGGAAAAATTGAATCGCTCAAGTTCCTACTCGTTACGGTACAAAATCTGGTGCCGGAACGAAACTTTGGATTGTAAACATTGAGAATTCAATCGCTTCTCATCCGGTATCAATAATCTGCATTATATGAGATTCAACCTTTGCGGTACGCGTTTCCCGATGGTCTCATCCTGTAACTCGCATGGTTCCGGACTTCCGTTTTGGTCACATCGAGTTGAACATCATGTAACTCGGCAGGTCGTTTACTCCATTCTGGAGCAAAACGATATATCCTCACCCCATCATCTATTTCACGTACACCCGGACCACGCCGCGTTCATGTGCGTGGGTCAGCGTGATACGGAGAGTTTTTCCACCGTTCGATTTTATCACAGAAGCGAGGGCCTCGTCCGGCCGGGTCTGGAGGGAAAGGGGCTTTTTTCCGCGCAGGGTGATGGTGGAGCTTTTTTGTCGGTAATTGTTCACGTGTAGGAATAGCTGTCCGGCAGATTGTTTGAGCAGCGTGTAGGCGTGGTAATGAACCGTTTCCCGGATCGACTTCACCGGGCCCTTCGACAGGGACAGAAACGCGTCCTGCGGACGGGCATCATTCTTTTTGCCCTCGCTGTTGGTGATTACACCGGTGTCGCCCACAAGTACGGAAAATGCGTCACTCCGGTCGGGGGGATATACGTTATTTAAAAACGTGCGGGCCTCGTCCGCGGAATCAAATTGTGACGGCCGGATCACGTGCTCGAACGTCGTTCGTTCCTCTTCCGTTGCCCGGACGGGAAGCACGGGCACCATGTAATACCGGGTTTCGTGCTGCATCCACTGGCGCCAGTGATCGTCGATGCCGTGGATGCCATACACGAAGTCGATGGGATACGTTTCCGTTTTGCGGGAATGGGCGACGGCCATTTTCGGAGACGGTTGCAGTGCGACTCGCACCTTCTTCCTGACCTGCCGTTTTGTCGGAATCAGGTCATGTTTTAGCAGGTCCACAAAGAACGGGCCCACCGCCCGCGTCCACGCTTCTCCAAATTTATCCTCACGGGGATGCCATCCGGTCGGACGGTGGTTGTAACTCATAAACGATTCAAGCCGGTAGACGGTGGCACCGTGTGCCAGTCCCATCAGGAGAGGTTGCACCCAATCGATCCCTCGAATTTCGTCGTCCGGCATAACTTTGTGCGGCTGAAACCATTCCGCTTCGGCGCCCCAGTGCTTCTGCCGCCCACTAAGCCAGAGGCCGACGAGATTGACGTAACCGGCAAACGGCGTGTACGGGTTCTGGCTTTTCATGAGGTTCAGGAAATACGACGAATGGGTATTCAGAGTATCGTAGAAGGTTCGATTTGCCCCCGGAATCATGTACCCAATACCTCCACCCACGCTCCCCCCGAGCAACCCCCACCGTCTTCCGTACTTGCCAGCAAGTTTCACGTATCGTGTTGCTTGGCGGTGGGGAAATTTGGATTCGCTGGCCGTCCAGCCGAGGATGCGCGGGTGCTTCCGAAACAGCCGTTCAAGCTTCGGCAGGTTCGCCGCTCCGCTGATAACGTGACCCCCTCCCGCTTTGACCAGCACGGGAAAGTCCGTTCCTTTGACCCAGTTCCAGAGCCGAAACGGAACATCCGCTCCGCTGTGTTTGCGTACCGGTTCGGGCAGGGATTGGTACAGGGATCGAATGTCCTGTTTGCTATTATTCCGGCCACGAGCGAACAGAAACAGCGGTTGGTCCGGGGAGATCGTTCGGCGTGGTGGGGTCCTTGTGTGATCGTCGTTTCCGATGACGAACGAAGCCGGTTCGCTCCACGCACTCTTTTCCCCGAGAGTTCCAGTCGCGCGCACTCGCCAATAATACGTGCCGGGTGAATAGACCGTTTCCGGTATAAATTCATGACTCTTGTTCATACGGGAGCGGGTGCGTATCTCGTTGGAGAAACGGTAGGAATCCGCGTTCTCGAATTCCCGGCTCTCCGACACCTGGATGTCGTATCCCCGTTCACACTGCTGGGGCGTCCGGGGCATAATATCGAACGCAAGTGCGATATCGGTCAGTTCAAATTCGGGATCCGGGCTGAGCATTTCCGGCGGTTTCGGAGAGGGCCAGGCCACGGTTATCCGGTCAAACACAGCCCTGAGAGTTTCCTCCGATTCCTCATCCCGCTCATCGTTCCGAGCAACGAGGTTTAGCTCCAGCTCCGCACCTACCGGTGCGGACGGAGCGCTGTCAGACACACTGAAGGCGCTGTCCGCCGTGAAGTTCACCGGAATCCGAAAGGATTGGTGATACGTGCCGAGCCGGTACGAGGTCTGTTCGTCCAGGTTCCGGAGGACGACTTCGACCTCGGTGTTCTCGGGGATCTTCGAGATCTCTCCGCGGATTTCGGTGGGATGCCGGAAATCACGTGTGAACGGAATTCGCATGCCCGTCCCGGGCTCGGACGTCGACAGAGTCCCCAAACCATTCCGAACCGTCAGGTTTGCTGAGTCGTCCGTGTTCCACCGGTTCTTCTGCTGAAATGGTTCTCTCACGTAATACGGTGCTCCGGCAACGTGCAGGGGTGTTCCCGTTTCGTCGAAAACTGTGACCGGTTGTCCGGTACGTTCATGATCTGTACTGAATTTCTGTATTGCCCGATCCCGGTGGTCCCTATAAAACCACAAGGAAAATCCGAGTGTTTCGGTTTCCCCCGGGTCCAGGGTGACTTTTGTCCGCTTTCCCATGTGTCGGGTTAAATACCGTGCTCGCTGTTCGGACGGTTGAATGTTCCTGTACGCTCCCAGTCCGATGGACCCATTTTTGGTAATATTGGTATGCTTGGTCGACGGCGGCGCCTGTCCCGGACCGGCGGACCGGGACAGAATATATACTCCGTCAAATGTGGTTCGTGGCGGGGACCAGGGTATGATGCCGAATCGTTCCCAGTTCGGAGAATGAAAGGCAATACCCATGGAATATCCGGTGGATCGGTTCGCGTACAGTACATTTCGTCTCGTTGAGGTCCAGTAGTTTACCGATACAATTTCTTTTTTCCGGGGGTTCCTATGAAGAAGGGGACCCTGCTTCCCACTCACAATCGTTCGGTGTGTAAGAAGGTCCGGCGTTACCGTTTGCTCCGAGGTGTTCTTCACCCGAATCTTGAACCGGAAGACGTTTTTCTTGTCGAGCAATATGTATTGCTGCGTGATCCGTAGATCTCCGCTGGAATAGGTCTGATCGACCACAGTTCGAACCGGGTTATCGGACGTAATCCGGGTTCGTAGGTTTTCCGGATTAATTCGTTTTAACGACAATTTTCGGACAAGCCGTTTTCCGCTGGTCCGGTCCCGTATCGTTACGCCAGGTTTTTCCGTGCGAAGGACCCGCACGGCAAGATCCGTATTTTTTAACACCGGAAGCGTCGCATCGGACCGGTTCCCGGTTGACGAGTCTCCTGCGGTGACACGGTACGTGGTGGATCCCTTTGCCTCCAGATGTGTGTTAATCACCAGCCGGTCCGGCGTCCCGTCGCCGTCCGGATCCTCCAGTGCGGAAGAGAGGTTTTGTCCGTTCTTCGTTTTCACATTGAGGTGCGTCCCATGAAGCCGTTCCGGAAGCTTGCTTGTCGGAACGGAAACCGGTACTCCGTTCAGGGAAGCATCCAGCATGTTGATCAAGCGAAGGGAGTACGGGTCCGAATCGGCCGCACGAACGTTCGGAGCAATCGAAGCAACTGTGAGCAGTATTAATACCAACCTGATCCATGTGTTTTGCACGGCATCCTCCGGGTCGTAATTGGTAAACAAATTTCTCCCGCTACGGGTTGACGAGATTTCATCAACTTATAGGAGACTGCTGAAAAACCCGCGCAACGTCAGCGAAACGAGTTGCGTCGAAGAGCGCGGAG
>CAYXQY010000052.1:19388-21077 GCA_964466525.1 uncultured Planctomycetia bacterium | reverse complement strand
GTTGCGATTTGAATATGTTTGACAAAGGGAATCGGCGTAACTCGTTTCGTCTAAAAGAGATAGAATGCAATTGGAGTCTCCGGGCGATTGCGGATTCTCGCCGATGCGCTTTCGGCATCGCCTGCGAATCCGCGCACTACGGAGGACCGAATTGTATTCTACTGACGAAGCGGGGTTTTTCAGCAGCCTCCTAGCATGAATCCTGCATTCTGAATGTTTTCGATCGAATTTGCAATAAACTCCGATGGCAGAGAACGCAAACCCTCTCCGACCTGCTCGCCGACGACATAATGATGTCATTCAGTAGAATTGTAAACGACCGCAAGATGAGTCCGTTTATCCGGTTATCCGGGTTGAGAGAGTGATTGGATTGGCCCGGATGCGCCGGGTTTTATTTGTATCCGGAAGAAGAACGAATTCTGACCGTCCTTCGGGAGCCGGTTTCAGGTGAAAAGGTGGTGTCGGTTTCATACCACCGATATATAGAGAACCGAAGGTTCCGATAACAATCTGGATTTGAATCAGAAAATACGTTTTCGTTAAGTTGGGAGGTTAGACCTGAGCGGATACAAACCGGTGCTGTTGCACAAACGGGAGCGGACGGATTGACAGTACACGTTTGTACATTCCCCTCGCGTTTAAGACGTTCGTATTGAAGCGGTGAACAGAATGAGAAAAACGAGAGGAGGCATGCGGGTCGTCTCACTCCGATTTTTCGTATTGGTATTTCTCGTTCGTTTCCTGATCCCGTTCGGGACCGGTCCGGTTTCAGCGGAATCGAAGGATCGTCCGAAGATGGTACGGTCCGGAGGGATGCTTCATCCACCGCTACCGGAGCCGCGGGGCGTTGACAAACCACCCGCCGGTGTGGCTTCCCCGGCGGATAACTTTCGACTTCCGGTCCGGGGGAACGAGATTCCGGACCGGGCGCCGCGCATCGCCGCCTGGAATCGCACAGCGCTCCCGGACGAGAGCTTTACCGTGACGGGCAGCCGGTTCACGCTGCGCACGAAGGGGCGATCAGGATCCGACACGGCGGTCTGGCTCGGTTACAATACCGACGATCGATTTCGCCTCCGCCAGTTGAACACCTGGATTGTCGAGCGAGGAACCCTCGCCGCCACCGTACCTTCGAACATCCCGTACGGGTTGTATTTCGTTTGGGTTGAGAACGAGGCGGGTGTGAGTGCACCGTTCCTTCTGAATCGCCCCCGCACCCGATGGATCGGACCGCTCGGGAACACGGTGGAACCGGGACAGACCCGACGTATCTTCGGACGGGCGCTGAGCCATGAGCGCGCGCGAGGAACGACCGCACGAGTCTGGCTGCGCCCGGTGCAAGGAGGCCGCGCCGTGGAAGCACCGGTAAAAGAGGTGAATCCGTTTGCCGTCACCTTCCGGGTGCCCGCCACGTTATCCCCCGGTACCTACGACGTATACCATCATGCCGGGCACGGTGGCGAATTCGGGTTTGACGAACCCCTTCAACTCGATGTGCGGGACGGGTGGGAGCGGGAGGATACAACCGTCACCGTTCCGCCCGGGCCGGGCGAGGACGCCTCCCGCATTCAGGAGGCCATTGATGAAGTGAGCGAGCGGCCCGGCGGGGGTACGGTTCAACTTCAGCAGGGCCGGTATGTGTTGACGAAGGAAGTGGTGGTCAGAAGCGGCGTAGCCCTTGCGGGGATC
>CAYXQY010000052.1:6439-19371 GCA_964466525.1 uncultured Planctomycetia bacterium | reverse complement strand
GTCCGGACAAAACCTACCTAGAAACGCGGCTTGACAGTGCCCACGAGAACGCCCGTGGAGGTATCCGTCTGGTGGGGGATCACGTGCTGCTCCGGGATTTCGAGAGCATATTATATGCCGGAGACGCGGTGCCGCGGTACGGTGTGCTGGCCAATACGTATCCGGGACCGGGAAACGAATATCCGCACGAGGACTGGACCATCCGGAACGTCCACGTGCGAACGGACACGTCCGTGGGGTCCTCGGGCCCGGGCAAAGTACTTCTCGGACGGGTGCGGGGACTTGAAATTACCCGCTGCGTGTTTGAAGTATCCGTCAGCCCACGGAACGCAAAGGATGTCTGGATCCATGATAACCGGTTCCTGGGCGCTCCGCATGGCGGGCGACCCCAGGCGGCGTTCACGAGTGCGATCAAGGCGATGGAGCGGATGGTGCTTGAACAGAATCATGCGGTGGACCGTCGATACCATCTTCGCCCCCCCGGAAGCGATGAGCTGACGCTGATCCGTTTCATCAATTTCTCCAACGCCGGTAGTGCGGTCTGGCCCACGAGAAACCTGTACATTGCCCATAACACCGGGAAAAATATCGCTCCGAATCGCGGGGGCGATATGAACAAAGGAGAGCTTATTCTGTTTCATCACGGGGGAACGCTGTGGCGCGGACAGGTGGCGTCACATGATTCCGATCACCATCGAACCACGATCCGTACGGACGGACGAATTAACGGCCGGCCAAATGCACTTGCGAACGAACAGGGGTTAGATGAGTCCAACCCGTACGGTAAAATGGATCATTTTCCCTCGGTGACGATTGTAGCGGGAACCGGCAGGGGACAGACACGGTACATGGCGGAACATAGTAAAAGGACGTTTACCGTGCAAAATGAATGGCGGGTTCCACCGGATGATGGGTCTGTGATCGTGATCCGGCACACGTATGAGGATGCCGTGGTATACGACAATTCGTTCTCCGCCTTTCCGGAACGCGTTCGTCCGAAGATTGAATACGCCGCGTCCAACCTGGTACAGGTGGATGGTGGGGTGAACATCCTGGCGGAAGACAATCGGGCGAGGCGTACGCATGGCGGACTGCGCGTGTCTTCGGGCCCCGGTCGGATCAGTTTCTGGAACACAATACGGGAGAACACGGTCGAACGAAACGCCATGCGCTCGATCGAACATTCGTTCAGGATGGACGGAAAGAAGACGGACGATCTCGTCTATCCGGTTGCCACGGGCAACCGCTTCCTCGGAAACCGGATCCGGACGACCGGACCGAATCTGAACAAGCGGGGACCGTACCAGTTCGTCTATCAGATCGGTTCACAGGGCGGGACCTGGTCGCTGAACGACCAGCTCCTCACGCCGTTCTCCCGATCGATCGGGAACGTTTTTGAACACAATCGGATGACGGGTCAGGAGCGAGGGATTCTTGCCGGTGGGCGTCACAGGGACCTGTTTCGGAAGAACAGGATCAAGCTCACGGACGTACCGACAAACGGCGAGGAAAACGCACCGGATCCCTCGGAGCCGGTGCATTTTCGCGCGGGAGCGGAAGGCGTACTCTGGAACAACACCTACACGCCGGTGGACGACGGGGATCCCACCTATTCGGTGGAAGACGAAACGGCACCGGTCGCGCGTCCGAATTTTGGACGTGCCCGGCGCTACGAGAAGCTTTCGGACAGAGAGGTGTCCGTTTTGCGGCCGGTGCTTCGGAACCTCGGCGTGAAGGAGGGGACGTTCCAGGTCTCCTCAAATACGCCGTGGCTGAACGTGCACACCTCGCGCGTCCGGCTGGCTCCGGAGTCGTCGATCCGGCTGCGTCTGACGATGGATCCCGGGTCGGTACCCGACGGCCTGCACGAGGCGGTTGTTTCGGTCAGGAGGGGGGATGTTGAGGAAAGCATGAGCGTGGTCGTCAGCATGGGGGATGAGGCGTCGGATCCGGAGGAGGATTGATGTAGGGATATGTAGAAACTTAGCGATTTTACACCGCTGAACGGCCGTTTTTCTGGAAACTCGTCCGCCCGGATATCCGTCTGAAACTCCTTCCACACGTATTTCTCCCGCTCTGTTTCCGTTCGGAACGAAGGACGATCTCTTGATGTTCAGAATGTTCTACTGCTCAGGCCATTGTATACGAATAGGGAAACCCTGCTGAATCAGGACAGGGCAAAGGGGTTGTTCCAATCCAACGTCAGTCGTTCAGTGGTTGTCCCTGTCGAAGGTACGCCACCAGGTCCCGGATCTGCCGGTCCGAAAGGGGTTGAAGGAGATTTTCCGGCATGACGGATTGTCCCGCCGGTCGTAACTCGTCGATTTGTTCCCGTTTCAGTGTGACGTCCTGACCGGCCATGCTCCGGAGCACCACCACGCTCTCGTCCCGGTCCGCGAGGAACCCGGTCAGGGTACGGCCATCCGTGGTCTGGACGACGTAATTCTCGTACCCTTCGCGAATCTCCGCATTAGGTTTCACGATGTGGGTGAGCATCCGATTGAGGTTGTTTCGCGGATAGTCGGTCAGGTCCGGACCGATGTCGCCCCCCTGGTCGAACAGCGTGTGGCAGGAAGCGCACGATTGTCTGAACACGTCCTTCCCCCGGTACGGATCACCGGTGCCGGAACGCACGAGGTCCACCAGTTCCTTCACCTTTCTGCGCTTCGATCCGGCGTCCTTCCTGCGGTTCCCGAGGTGTTTGTCCACGAGGCGCTGTAATTTCTTTTGTTCGTACAGGCGAAGCGTCTGAACGATCTCACCGGGCACTTCAACCGTCGACAGGGTTCCATTGTCGATCGCCTTCAACCATTTGAGTGCCCAGTCCGGGCGGCTCGACAGCGTGACCTGTGCAGTTTTTCGCACGGAACCTTTGAGATCCTCGTACACGCTTAAAATTCGGCGGGGAATCTTTTGCTGTGCGTATCCCTGCAACGCCGACAGGGCCGCTTCACGCAGCGGGTTCGAAACCTCTCCGGTGGCGACCTTCAGTAGCACGTCCACCGTCTCCGGGGCGTCGATCTCTCCAAACGAACGAATGAGCTGGAGACGGCGCTTTTCCGGAACGGAGGGGTCCAGAACCCGTTTGCCCGCCTTTTGAATCGCGTCGCTCCGTCCCTGTCGCACCCGCAGAAGAAGGGACATGCCTCCGGAATCGGCCAGGGCCGAAACAAGGGTCTCCGGAAGGGACGCAAGGTTCCGTCCCCTGTACGCCGTTTCGAACCCGCTCATCAGGAGATCAACGTCCTTCTGAGTCGGAGCGAGTTTCAACAGTTTCGCGCAGGTCAGCAGGTCCGGCCGGCGGCCCGTCGCCGCGAATCGACGCATCAGGCGCCGGCTGATGTGTGTTCGGACCATGTCCGTTTTCCAGAGCGATTCCTCTTCGAACAACGACAGAACCTCGTCCGGTGCGGAGGTGCAGTGGGTTTCGATCGTCCACCACAGCTGAAGGGGAATGTGTGGATCGTTTACATCCTCGCTTCGTTTCAGCAGGGGACGCACGAGAGCCAGCGCCCGTTTTGCCGGCAACCGCTGCGCCGTCCCGGCAAGCTGGCTTCGGACACCCGGATCGGGTTCGTTCCGGGCGATTTGACTCAGTTTTTCGAACACTTCGTCCGACACCTCTCCATCGTCGCCGTCGAGCCGGACCATCCACCGTCGAACCGCCGGGTTTTCGTGGTTCAGAGCCCTGATTCTTGTTTTTCGATCCAGCGCGTCGAGCCAGTTCAGCACCCAGAGTGCCTCAAGCGCTGTGGTTCCCGTTCGATCTGAAAGGAGGCTTCGCAAATGAGGGATGACCTCCGAATCGTTTCGCTGCCCGAGCAGCCGTCTCGCCGACGCCCGCAGCCGGCGATTTTCATGGTCCAGGAGTGAAACCAGTTCCCGGGTGTTCTTCGTCGTCAGATCCACCGGAGCCGTATGTTCCGTTCCGGCGGCGGTCAGACGATATATCCGCCCGGATTTTTTGTTTATGTATCCTTTGTAGTGCTGGCCGTGTGCGATATATTCCTCGCAGAAATCCGCCACGTAAACCGCTCCGTCCGGTCCAAGTTCGATGTCCACCGGCCGGAAAACCGGTCCGTTGCTGCTCACCGGTATTCCCCGGTCCTCCGTTTCAAACGTGGAGGCCCGCTGACGGCGTTCGGCAAGGATGAGTTTCCGTGTGAGGGGCTGCACGGCAATGAGGTTTCCGGTGAACCGGTCCGGAAGCCCGGTCGCATTATACACGACGAAATCGTGTGTGAAACGCGGTATGTTGTCCTCCCGGGGGGTCATGGATTTGAGGTGGCCGAACGCGTACGGGTTGCTCAGTTTTCCCGCCTTCACCACGCGCTTATGGTAATATCCGCCCTGCACGTAGTGGAAACCGCGTGTGTCTCCCCCGTTGTGGCCCGAAAACAGTCGGCCTTCCGCGTCAAATTCCACGCCGAACGCGTTTCCTCCCCCCTCCGCAAAAATTTCGTAACGTCCGGTCTGAGGGTGATAGCGCCAGACGTTCTGTCCCAGGGAGTGCACTGGATCACGGTCGGCGTCGGGTGGTTTTACGCTTCCGGAAACGGTGCTTCCCTGGGTCGCGTACAGCCAGCCGTCCGGTCCCCAGCGCAGTGAATTTACCACCGAGTGGGTATCCTGTAAACCAAACCCCTCCAGGTGTACCTCGGGAGGGCCATCCGGAACGTCGTCGTTGTTCCTGTCCGGGTAAAACAGGAGCTGCGGCGGACTCAATACCCACACACCGTTTCGGGCCGGAGCCACCGCGGTGGTAATGTTCAGGCCGTCGAGAAAGGTTTTGTGCTGTTCGTACGTCCCGTCCCCGTCGAGGTCCGTGTGAATCGAGATGCGGTCCTGTCCCCGAAACGGAGAATCCGAGCCGTACGGGGGCGGAGGGAGATCCCGGTCGTACCGCGCCCGAAAATATTTGTCGCGGCTGATCATCTTTAACCCGGCCGGAAACGGATACTGCCTGTATTCCACGACCCACAGCCGGCCCCGGGCGTCAAAACTGACGGAGACCGGCTGGGCGACCTCCGGCTCCGTCAGAATCTGGTCCAGTGTGAGATCGTTGGCGACGGAGAACATGTTTCTCGACTCCGCCGGCGACAGGCGTTTGCCGGATTCGAATTGTTCCGGCGGAGCGATCGGGGTGGATCCGGGTTGGACCCTTTCGAAGCCTGCGTTCTTCAACTGTTTTAAGCGGTTCGGGTTCGCCCGGGAGGGGTTGTCCCCGGGATAAAATTGCCACGTGCCTTTCAGCGGAATTTCATGGTGGTAACGAATGATGGTGGGCGCTTCCCCCGAAAATCCCCCTGGACCCCCGTCGTCGTATACACGTATGGATAGCAGGTTGTACGCCCCCCAACGGATGACGTTATCCGGGATGGTGATCCGTTGAGGTTCATCGGATCCATCGACGTAGTTGGGCGGAAGCGATCCCGCTTTCCCGATGGTCTCGCCGTTGAAGAACACTTCGCCGGCGTTATGCAGGTCCGGTACGTTCAATGTGAGTTGCCATTCTCCCCCTTTCCAGTTCGCCGGTATCTTCACCCGGCAGCGGTACCATGCAAAACCGTCGAGGTCCGAGAAGCGTCCGTTAGCCGCAGACTCCCAGGTCCCGGGGACGCGCAGGGTGGTCCAGGACGTTTCGGCGGAGGCCGCGGACCCGAGCAAACCTGCAAGAAGTAACGCGGTCAGTGCAATGGTGAAGATGGAATCGTTGAACCCGTCTTTGCGTGCCGAATCGCCGGTTTTTATTACGTACATTTTGGAGGTGCCGACCCAATCTATTTCAGAATGCTGGAGAGGACTCACAGGTTGTCTTGCGGTCCGCCGGGTCACGTGTAATGGTTATTTTTCCGTACGTTTCTGCAGCCGTTCACGTGCACGACGAAGAACGTGTTTCACCCTGACGGGTGCCCCTTCGTTCTCTTTGCTGACGTCGGCGGCCGTCATGAACGCGTAGATCTCGAGGGTTACTTCCGGTTTGACCGGCGGGTTTCCGGTTCTGAAGAAGCGAGCAATTTCGGTCACCAGTGCTCCGTATCCGGTGAATCCCCCGAGCGACTCATTTTTACGGGATCCGAACACGGTACCCCCATAAGCATGTGTGCCGTTCCGCGTCCCACGAAACGTTCCGATTCGACCGTCCTTCCAGACCCCGACCACGACGTCCGATTCCTGCTGGTGCGTGCGTCGCACCTTCACACATCCCGTACCCATGACCGTGAAAAGCATTTCCACGCCGTGGATTCCATACCAGTACAGGTCGGGGTGTGTCGGTTCGAGCTCGGCGGGACTGTACGTGTCTGCCCCCAGGACCTCACCGAACGAACCGGACGCCGCTTTCTGGACACCGTTTGCGTAACGGAGCGCGGACGAAGAGAACACCGGTGTATTCTGTTCTTTTGCCTCCTTCACGATGGCCACCGCATCCGTTAACGAGGCGGCAAAGGGTTTGTCGATAAAAAGTGGTTGGCCTGCCTCCAGGACGGGACGGGCTTGCTGGAGGTGACGTCGGCCGTCGTTGGTTTCAAGCAGGATGGCATCCGTCCGTTTCAGAAGCGCATCGATCGAATCCACGATATCGACATCCATTTTTCGTATCCGCTTCGTGTACTCGGGAATGCGTTTAGTGCTTGAGTCGATCGTGCGACTGCCGCGGGGATACGCCGCCACAACTCGACAATGCGAACGGGGCCCGGTCGCCTGCGACGAATTCATCTGGGAGGTGAATTTGATCGCGTGGGAGGTGTCCAGACCGATGATTCCCACGCGTATCGGGTTGCTGGGCCGGTCCGGTTGAGCGAACGCGACTGCGGAACTAATCAGGAACAGGAGAGCAACCCATCCCGTTTTTCGATCAACAAATCCGGACACAGTTCATTCTGTCAATGGAATGCTGATAATAAATTTCGGACGTCACATTTTAACGGAAACATCCTTTTAATACAGCAACAGGGGGTCCGAATCTGCTGAACGAGCGGGAACGTGGAGAATTAGGGTGGCGAAGGTGCTGATGATGCTGCAGGACGCTCCGATGGATAACGGTACAGCCGTAGCCGGGACCGATCCGCACATGACATTGACGCTGGATGGACGACCGGGTTTCCGACAGATCCCCTGTATTCAACACCTACCCTCCATCAACATATCGTCGGATCCGGGAGGCCGGTGAGCATCCCCCGCTTCGTCAGCAGCCCCTGAGCGATCTTGAAATTATATTACTCTTTCCTTCTGCAAACGTTCTCTTGAGGTTTCACCTCCCGAAATCTACCGGAGAGGACCGTAACTCTTGCTGCTATGCCCGCCTTCTTCCCCGTGGGTGTATTCCACTTCTACAGAGATATCGACAAAACCTCCACAGGCCAAAAAGATGAGCCACGGTTTAAAACAGACTACACGGGACGTACAATTGATGCATATTGGATCCATGAAACCATTGAGTCCGAGATTCGTTTCTGCAGTTCCTGATACCTTCGCATGCATTTCGATATGCCACGGTTCCTGATCTGTTTTTCCTTTCTGTTCCTAACCCTCCTCGCCGGCGCACAGGCCGAAACGGTCATTCTGCAGAACGGGAATCGGATTGAGGGGAACGTGTTAAAACAGACGGATTCGCGTGTGGTGGTGGACCTTGATTTTACGGTGCTATCCATACCGGGGGAAGAGGTCCGGCAGGTGGTGTCCGGGGAACGTGAATCGAGTGGGGCGGATGAATCGGTGGTCCATCACGATATCTGGTACGAACGGACCGATCTCGAACCAAAAACGGTTTCGGAGGCATCGGATCAGGTGGAGGAGGCGGTGGTGAAGGTGCAAACGCCGATTGGCATGGGATCCGGGTTTATTATCCACAGGGACGGATACGTCATCACAAACAACCACGTCATTTCGGGCACGCAGAAGATCTCCGTCACGGTTTATCGAAAGAAGGAAAACTCCCTGATCAAGGACAAATATAAAAAAGTACGGATCATCGCCACATCGCCGGGGTTTGACCTTGCGCTGTTAAAAATCGAACCGGGAGAAGACGAACGGGATACGTTTTCAACGGTTCCGCTGGGAAATTTTCAGGAACTTCAGAAAGGGGAAACCGTGTTTGCGGTGGGATCTCCGATGGGGCTTGAGCGTACGGTAACACGTGGGGTGGTTTCGCTAAAAAACCGAACGATTCGGGAATTTCCCCACATCCAGACAACCGCTGAAATTAACCCGGGCAACTCCGGGGGACCGCTCTTCAACACACGGGGGGAGGTCATCGGGGTCACGAACATGAAAATTCGTTCGTTACTTGGGGCGGAAGGGCTGGGGTTTGCCATTCCGGTCAACGTCCTGAAATGGTTTCTCCAGACGCGAAATGCGTTTGCATTCGACACGGAACACCCCAACGCCGGGTTTCGTTATCATTCGCCGTCCCGTGATCCGGAACAGATCCGAAACCAGGGCGAGGACGATCCTTCAAAATCGAAGAAGTGATTTCTCATTTACAGGGAGCCTGACATGATCAAACAACGTACCGTTCTGCCCGTCGTTTTCGTTTTTTGTTTGCTCGTCGCCGGAATATCTGTCCTCACCGCACAGAATAGCGATCAGAAACAGCGGAAGGTCATACGAAACATCTCGAAACACTTTTCGTCGGACACGCTCGTGTTCGGCATCATTCCCGACGTTCCGTCGCTGAAGCAAACCATTACTTCCCACCGTCTGGCCGAAGCGCTGGAAGACCAGCAGCTACAGGATTTCATCCAGCCCCTGAAAGAGGGGAAGAAACTGAAAGACGTGCAAAAGAAAATCAGCGACGCCACCGGAAAATCGGTGGATCAGCTGACGGATATGGTCACCGGTCCCGTCGCCGTCGGCGTTTTTGAAGGGGAAGAGGGACTTTATGCAGAGGCGGAGGATTCGGATCAAGAAAATTCGAAGCATGATCATGTAGAAATAGAGAAGAAAAATGGTAAGAGAAGAATCGTGGATCGGTCGAGGCATGACAACATGCTCAATGTCCAGAGTGTTGTGCTGGCAAAAGTAGACAAGAACCAACAGACCATTGAAAACGACATCATTACGTCCCTGATCGAGAAAGCGAAACAGAAGAAAAAGGAGAAGAACGGGAACGAACTTTTCAAGAAAACGGAGTCCTACGCGGGGCAGACCCTTCACACGATGCTGACAAACACGAAGGAAGGGACGGACGTCGGGCCATCCTGGACGTTCGTGAACGGATTCCTCCTGTTCGTGTCGGAGGACAGCCAACCTCTTTTGAAACGGATGGTTCGGCGGATGCAGGGAGATCAACCGACAAAGCCCCTTGCCCGGACGGATTCGTTTGCCCGGGCGTTTCAGGAGGTTCCCTCCTCGGAGATGTTCCTATACGCGAACGTCCGGAAATTCGTCGAAGCAAAACTTGAACAGGCGAAATCGTCGTCGAACAACGGTGATCAACAGCGGGGTCCCTCCACAGTCGACGTGATCAACGGCCTCGGATTCACGTCATACCGGGGCGCCGTGGCGTCGTTGAACCTGGAGGAGAATGTGACGAAACTCGACGTTCGTATGAACTACACGAGTCGAAAAGGACTGGCAAACATACTGGCGTTTCAGCCGATTTCACCGGGAGAACAGGGGTTTTCCATTCCACCGTCCGCCGTATCGGGCTCGGTGATCGGATTTTCGTTCAAACAGATGTGGGAAGAAGGACTGAAGATGATGCAGGAAATGAGCCCGCAGATGTCGAAGATGTTGACGATGCAACTGAATCAGGTGAAGAAACAGTATGACGTGGACATCAAGAAAGACATCCTGAATTCGCTGGGAAACCGGATGTATCTCGTCACGTTTCCACCGGCCGATGAAGAGGTTGAGCGGAACAAGAAAAGACGGAAAGTCGGGTCTGCTTCCCAGCAGGCCTGGGTGTTCTCACTGCAGGACAGGCAGCGGTTAAAATCGGCGATTCACACCCTGAAAACGTCCGCCGCGAAAGGAAAGCAGATCTTCTCGGAACGAACGTACCTGGGAACCACGATGTACTCGGTCCGGGACGAGTTTTCCCCGGGGAGCGGGAACAGCACCAAACCGACATACGCGTTTCTGGACGGGCACCTGATCTATTCGAATGTACCGAAACACCTCGAAACGATGATTGCGCACGCCAATCGAGGAGACTCGGGATTATTTGATCAGGAAGCTGTACAACAGGGAATCGACCGGATCTCCTCCCGCCCGTCCAGCTTTACGTACATTAACCTGAGCAGCTCACTCAACGCAACCCTGCAGCAGTTACGGACCCTTGTCAGCGGATCCGGCATGAGACCGGAAGCACTTGATTACATTAATCTGGATGCGGACGTCCGCCCGGATACAATTCGAAAATACGTGCAGGACGTTTACGGAGCCTTCTACATGAATGATCGGCGTGTGCGAATGAACTGGCACCTTGAACACAGCAAATAAACAGGAAACACATAACACATGACCGATTTTTTACAGGAACGTATTTCGATGCCGTGGATGCTCCGTGTGAGTGTTGTCTTTTGCGTGGTTCTTCTCACCGCGTCTCTTCCCTTTGCCCATGCTGGACCCGAGCGACAGCAGGTGGAGCTGGAGGGACCGAATGTGCTGAAGATGAACTGGAAAACAAGAGCCCTCAGAATGGGGGATTTGAACATGGACGGCCGACCGGACATGACGGTGATCAACAACAGCCACGCACGTATCGATCTGCTTCTTCACCAGGAAGCCGGAGATAAGGAGCAGGAGTCGTCCGGGAAAACATATCGGACGACCATGCGCTGGGAACCCACGCTGTCGGATGCTCCGTTCGAGAAACAACATCTCGTTACCGGGATCCGTATGTTTGATCTCGTGATCGGAGATCTCAATGGGGACGAACGAGCGGATCTGGCGTACACGGGACAACCGGACGATCTGACCGTCCGATATCAGAAGCAGAACGGAACGTATACAGACAAGAAGGTGTATGAGTTCCCCACGTCCGTTTCCACGAAGACCGATACGCTTGCGGTGGCCGACGTGAACGAGAACGGACGAAATAATCTGGTGGTCATGGGCAAAAAGCAGCTCTTCGTGTATACCCGGAACAACGGGTCGTCGCTGGAGCGGGCCGGGGAGTACGGGCTTGTGGAGGCGAATTCGAACGGTCTGCAGGCCATGGATCTGAACCGGGACGACCGCCTTGACCTCGTATACACAGCACCGTCGAATCAGCGTCCACTCCGCATGCGGCCGGGACTGGAAACGGGTGGGTTTGGTCCCGAGCGGATGTTTGACATCCAGCCGCCGAAACAGTTTCCGAAGCCGATTTCTCTTCCGGAGGTGGAGGGGCCGATGCTGGCGTACCTGCAGGACGAGACCGAGATGCTGACCCTTCTTCGTTTCGTTCAGGCGAAGGCAGACGAGAACAGGGAGCAATTTTCGTTGAAGGACGTCTCCCCTCACGTGTACTCCACCGGTCACGACATAACGGATGCACGGTATACCATCGGTGACCTGGACGGGAACGGCCGGGCGGACATTGTTGCGGCGGACCCGGGAAGTGCACAATTTCTGGTTTATTTTCAGTCCGGGGACGGCGTCCTGTCGGAACCGAAATCCTTCCCGGGACCCAACGACGTGCGGTCCATTGCCGCCGTGGATATAAACCGGGACGACACCGACGAACTTTTCATGGTCAGTCGTGAGGAAGAACAGCTTGGAGTGAGCCGCTGGGACCCCGCCGGTCGGATGAGTTATCCACAGTCCGTCCCGATTCAGGGACAACCCCTCGCCACCTCGGCACTGGAGTTGGCCGGAACTCCCTCCATCGCCGTTGCACATGCCCATGAAGGGGAGCGCATGGTTTCGATCCTGCAGCGGAAAGGCGAGGGAGATACCGACTGGAAAACGACTCAGACCCTAAAACTGTCGGAATTGAACGTAAATCCAACCGACCTGCGGAGCATGGATGCCACCGGAAATGGAACGGAGGATCTGGCTGTGTTCGCTCCCGGATCTGCCGTGCTCTTCTTTGTGCAGAACGACGGAGACCTCCGGCACGCTTCGAAGGCAAACGGTACGTCGGGAAATTTGCGCGGCACGGATCCCTCCGCCCTGCATCACGGGGATCTGGACGGAGATGAGATCGATGAATTGTTCCTTGCTGAAAACAGTTACCTCCGATCGATTCGGCTGCAGGACAACGGTCGGATGAAGGTGCTGGATCAGTACAACGCCCGATCCTCGGACGCCCGAATCACCGCCGGAATGGTGATGGACGTGGATCGAGACGGGGTTAACGATCTGCTGATGCTTGACGAACGCAACGGCACACTTCAGTTGCTCAAGAAAAACGACACCGGGGTGTATCGGTTTGTGGAAGCTGTAAAACTGGGGAACATCGATCAGGTGCGTACCGACGTGATCGACTTCGACCGGGATGGAACCCGGGAACTGTTTGTGTTCGGAGCGCGTCAGTTCTGGAAAATTCCCGTGCGTCCGTCTCCGTTTCGACACGAAATCTACAGTACCTGGAAAATGGACATGGAGGATGTCACCCCGAGCCGTGTCGCGACCGGGGATCTGAACGACGACGGGCGGGATGAACTCATTGCAGCGGATACCACGGATTCCCGTATGCTCGGGGTGTATGCTCAATCCGATCAGGACAAATGGGACCTGTCCCTGTCGTTCAAGGTGTTTTCAAGTGATCCTCACTACAAAGGCAACACCGGGTCGGAATCCGAGCCAAAAGAAATGCACGTCGCCGACGTCACGGGAGACGGAAAGGAGGATCTACTGCTACTCGTACACAACCGGATTCTGGTGTATCCCCAGAAGACAGACGGTGACCGTTAAGAGATAACGTGTTCCAGAAGGATGAAACCGGTACAGGACCGAGAGGAGTTTTCGCCGTTTCTTCAGTCATTCAGGAGCGTGTCCCA